>JAEZEU010000136.1 GCA_023432885.1 Pseudomonadota bacterium
GCCAAAGTTGTCTTCCTTCATGTTTGAGTAAACATGTAGCGGCTAGAATCCGCGCAGTTAGTTGCGTGGAGTATACCTGTGATTGATTTTGAGGAGCTGCGCGGACTCGCCGCCGATGTCCGCACCTTCATCCAGATGTCCGAGGACAAGGCGCTCGCCTTGCGGGCCGTGATTGCCGGGCACGATGTCGTTCTCGGCATTTTTCCCTCGCAGGACCAAGGCGTCGGGATGCACGTCATCAAGGGCGACGAGTTGCTGCGCCACATCGCGAATTCGAACGAGACCGGCGACTACACACATACCGCGATCGCCGTTCATAATCTCGAGCAGGCGGTGACGCTAAAGGCGCTGGTCGCGTAGGTTCACCTCAGTGCCGACCCACTTGCCGGCGCGCGATCACCCGAAAGCAAAGAAGGCTCCGCTGACGGAGCCTTCTTGCAGGACATCCGCCCTTCCAGTCTACCTGGACGATGCGGTGCCATCCTCGCTAGCAACTTCTTCTCGGGCCTTCCGCTCGGCCTTTAGCCGCTCAAAGTTGGCGCGGAAAGCATCGTCAGCTTTCTTGCGTTCGGCGAGCGCCTCCTGGGCCTCCAACAGGCTCTTTTCCTTCTTCGCCTCACGCTCTGCTTTCGTGGGGGGCGGCTTCTGCTTATGTTCGAAATTTTCCATGCCTATCAACGCAACTGGGCTTGTAAGGTTCCCCTCGGGGCCCCGTGCCGCCGGGACCGGCAAGGCATGGCGGCACGCTCGGGGATGCACCCTTCTGGAATTGCTGCTATTTTATTCCCCTCACCCTGAGTAGACCGCGAAGATTCCCGGAACGTCCGAAGGAGATAAGAAAATGCGCTACCTCCACACTATGCTGCGCGTGCGCAATCTCGACGTCGCGCTGAAATTCTACCAGGACGCGCTGGGGCTGAAGGAAGTTCGCCGGATCGACAATGATAAGGGCCGCTTCACGCTGGTGTTCCTCTGCGCTGCCGACGACCTCGATCTCCTGAAGCGCCTGCCACAGACGCGTGGCGCCCCGCTGGTCGAACTCACCTACAACTGGGACGAGGAGAAATACGGCGAGGACCGCTATTTCGGCCATCTCGCCTATGAGGTCGACGACATCTACGCCACGTGCGACAGGCTGATGAAGATGGGCGTCACCATCAACCGTCCGCCGCGCGACGGCAACATGGCCTTCGTGCGCTCACCGGATCTGCACTCGATCGAGCTGTTACAGAAGGGCGATCCGAAACCTCCGGCCGAGCCGTGGGCCTCCATGCCGAACACCGGCCACTGGTGAGCGCCTACGCCTTCTTCGTGCACGTCCGCCTTGGTGCCTATCGCCTGGTGCTGATGGCGGACGCGCCGTTTCATCCGGGATCAGCGAGTGGAGCCGCACGCGTATTCGCGATGCCGCCGACGTCAACGCCGAAGTGCGCGAGGCCGTCGATCGCGACGGCTATTCGCTCTTCAAGATCGGCCTGTCGCTATCGCGAAATACCCAAGGACAGCGTGCCGGAGCGGCACGTCGCAACAATTTAACGGGGGTCGTTTGTGGCTGGACAATTGACGATCTGGGGCCGCGCCAACTCGGTCAATGTGCAGAAGGTGCTATGGTGTCTCGCCGAACTCGACCTCCCCTACACCCGCATCGACGCGGGCATGGCTTTCGGCAAGAACGACACGGCTGAATATCTGGCGATGAATCCCAACGGGCGCGTGCCGACGCTGGTCGACGGCGACTACGTGCTGTGGGAATCCAATTCCATCATGCGCTATCTCAACCTCGCGTATGGCAAGGGCTCGCCGATCTATCCGCAGGACGCCAAGGGCCGCGCCTCGGTGGACCGCTGGCTGGACTGGACGCTGTCGACGCTGCAGCCGGTCGACCGCCCGGTGTTCTGGGGCCTGGTGCGCACGCCGCCGGAGCAGCGCGACATGGCTGCGCTGCAGGAGGCGGCCGATGCGGAGGCCGTGGTGTGGCGCGTGGTGGAATCGCAGCTCGCCACCCGCCGCTTCATCGAAGGCGATCAGTTCACCATTGCCGACATCGCGCTCGGCGCCTTCGCGCGGCGCTGGTTCGGCGTCCAAGGCGTAACCAGGCCGAAGCAGCCGCACTTGGAGCGCTGGTTCGCGCAATTCGCGCGGCGGCCGGGCTTTCAAAAGTACATCGCCGCGCCGATGTCGTGACGCTGGCAGGCCGCCTCACTTCATGACCCGGCCATCCTCGGGGTTCTCGGATGCAGGCAAAAGCGTGGATACCCGGGACCAGCCAGGACAAGCCTTGGCATGACACGAACGACGCGTATTGGCGAGTCTGGGAATTCCCTAGCGCACGAACTTGACGCCGACAGTCCGGCCGCGGCGCCACACCACTTCGCAGGCACGACCTGAGCGTGCATCGCGCGAAAACGCAAGCCGCAGCCTTGCCGGCAGCGTGTTGTTGTCCGCGACAGTCACCTTCGCACCCGAGGCGGAGAGATCCTCCACCACGCAGGCGCGCACGGCAAAGCCGCCCTCGAGCACAATCCAGCCGGGCTGACGCAGCGACTTGCGCGCTTCGCGCTTCTTTGCTCCCAGCTTGCTCAGTCCCGCTGCCATCGAAATCTTTCCGTAAAACTCAAATCGATTTACGGCACGCCGCTTTAAATTCCGTTGCCGAATGGCTGCGCTTTTCCGGCATCGGAACCGCAGGCGTCCGGCGCGACTCGAAAGGATGGATTTGAAAGGGCCGGCTTGCGGATTTGGCGCTCCCTAGCGGAATCGAACCGCTCTCTCCACCGTGAAAGGGTGGCGTCCTAACCGATAGACGAAGGGAGCAAAACAAGAGAAAAATCAGCGCCTTAGAGGCGTGATCTAACCCGGTTTGCGGCCGGCCGCGGGAATGCCCCAGCCGATTGCGAGCGAACGTATAGTGGCGTTTGCCAAGCCCGGCAAGTCGCCGCGCGCGCCAAATTCAATGGTTTCACACCGTTCCCTTGCCCACGCGCGCGAGCCAAACGATTTCAGCGTGGAAACAGCTTGTCGCGGATATAGCGTGACGTTGGTGTCAGGCGGACGCCGCGCGGCTTGCACCAGGCCGCCTTGTCGATCTCCCTCTTGTCGCCGATCTTCAGGCGGCCGGAGACCTTCTTGGCCAGGAAGATCGCATCGCTCATCTTGCGGCCCGACCGACGATTCCTCGCCTTCACTTCCTTCCAGAGCTTGACCGGTCCTACCTTGAGCTTCGGCAGTTCCTCACCGATCTCGCGGCGCAGGCAACGCCGCTCGCTTTCATCTGCTCGCCGGCGCCCGCCCGGAAACATCCAAAGGCGGTCGCGCCGGCGCCTGACCAGAAGCACGCGCCCTTTTCTTGCGGCGACAAGCTTTGACGACTTAGCCATTCCCAGTTCCGACTCGATGCCCCGCTTTATTGTAGCCCAAACGCAATCGGATCGCGCGAATGCGCCTGTGCTGCGGTACCCGCAGCACTACGTTACGGAGCCACCTCCGCGCCCATGACGTGCCGTGGATGTCAGGGGGCCGCCACCGTCAACAGGGTGAAGCGATTCTCCAACCCCGGGACAAGCGCCCCGAGATCTGCGCCGCGGCGGCTCGCCCGGCCTAGTGAGGATGAGACGGTTAGCGCAACGCTACATCGCGTCCGCTGACTCGGCCGGCAGGTCCTTCATGTCCGGGTGACGTTTGAGGAGCGTCGTGACGTCGATATTCGGCTTATCCTTCAGCGCCTCGATCACGCAGTTCTTGACGTATTTGCGGCGCTGCAGCCACGGCACCTTCTTGCCCTTCGCCTCCGACTTGCAGGAAGCGATCGCCTGCTTCAGGGCGGTCTTTTCCGCGGCCGTGGGAGCGGCAGCCGACGCGGCGCTGCCGCCGATCATGAACGCGATGGCACACACGAGCGGATAGACCCGAATACAAGACGTCATGGCAATTCCCCCATTGCTTCCTCAATGTTTGGCCGACAATACGCCTCAGCGCACCGTGACGCCAGACACGCGGGCTCAATCGAGGCATCCTTGCCGCGACTTCTATCTCCGTGACCTTGCCAGGGTTTCCGACGGCATCTCGCCGAACTGCTCCCGATAGGCTTGCGCGAAGTCGCCCAGGTGCCAGAAGCCGTACGCCAGCGCGGCGGCCTTGACGCTTTCCGCCCCGGTAACGAGCCGGCGTCGCACCAGCCACAACCGGCGCAAGCGGAGGTAGCGGTGCAGGCTCATCCCGCGATAGCGCTGCACCGCATCGTGCATGGTACGCACCGAAACTCCAATGTGACTTGCGAGCTCCTCGCTATAGATGACCTCGCCGACATGTCCGGCCAATGCCGCCTCGATATCCCTGAATATCTTGATCTGCCGCGAGGCGTTCGCCAGGCTGGTCCAGCGTGCCGGAACGAATTCGGCAACCGCACTGTCGATGGCGGAAAGCAAGGACTCGCGCATCACGAGGGCAACGTTGCCTGTACCGGGCAAGCCGCCGATTTCCGAGGCCGTTGCGAAGATCTTTCTGACCAGGCGGCGCAGCTTCAGGAATGTATCGCGGCTTGCCTCGAACAGATGAAAGTTCGCGCCGGTCTGCGGCCAGCCCCGGTTCGTGATCTCCGGCCGGAAAATGATGGAGACATACTGCCTCGGCGTCCTCTCCACCGAGCTGTACGTCGCTCCGCCCCCGCCCATCGTGATGACCGTGTCGTCCCGTTCGACGCCGTTGAATCGGATAGGAGCGCCGTCATCCATGGAAAAGCCGACGGCGGTGCAGTCCGGCCCAAGCTGGGCATCGGTGATCCTCGGAAACGACTTGGTGAAGTTCACCTCGCATCCGGGAAGACTGAGGATGGACTGCTCCGCGGCAATGGCGCGTACAAGCGGCGTGAAATCCACGCTCAGGTCACGAATTGAACTTCGGAACTCGTCGACATCCGTAAATCGAAATACTTTTGGCGCCTGCAGCGGCGCTAAATCGTCACTTATGACTCCCTCGCCTTCCCGGAGCGTCATGCTCGCGCTGAGAAAATGTGACTAAAAATTCAAATCTTGGTCCCCCGGTCGCGACCAGAGATGGAAAGAGTCGCTGTGGAAGCGCAATCAGAGAGCATCGATATCGCCGAATTTCGATAGTGTTTTGATCAGGGTCAGGGGTATTATAGTAATCTCGCCAATCTTTCCTATAAGCCGAATTAAGATTTGTCGCGTGGAATTTGGCTTTCGAAACAAAGACGTTTGTACAGCAATAGCAGGCCATCATGGTTGCGGTCGGTTCCGCCGAGCTCGTTGCCGAATTGGAGCGAAACGTGCGGGCATCGCCTGGGCGAACCAGCCGGATGCTGCGCGGCATTGCTGACCTTTTTTTAGCCAGCGCCGGTCGGCTCAACCCAGGCCAGATCGACATCTTCGACCAGATTCTGGTCCGTTTGAGCGACCATGCCGATCTGGAGGCGCTGTCGCGGCTCAGCGAGATTCTTGCCTCCGTGCCGTCCGCACGGCTGGAGATCGTCCGGCGGCTTGCGCGCCATGAGGACGCAACGGTCGCCTGCCCGATCCTGCGAAAGTCGGAGTACCTCTCCGAGGAAGACCTCATCGAAATCGCCGCATGCCGCAGCCCGGCCCATGGGCTCGCAATCGCGCAGCGCACATCGATCGGCAAAGCCATCGTCGACGTGCTTCTGGACCATGGCGACACGGCGGTTTGCCTGCAGCTCGCGAAAAGCCGCGGGGCGAAGATTTCCAGCGAAGGCTATTCGCGCCTTGCACGCATGGCGGAGCGCAACGACGATCTGGCCAACCTGTTTGTGAACCGGACGGATGTACCGGAGGAGGCGCTTCGGCGGCTGCTCGCCAGTCTGCCGCGCTCGGCACGGGCAAGGCTCCTCAGGATCGCTGCACCCGAGCGGATGGAAACGGTCAAAGCGGTCATCGAGAGCGTCGAGGCCACCATCTGCGCGAAGGCACCCGAGCAGATCGATTACTCGGAGGCGCAGGCCAAGATCCTTGAGCTGAACAACAACGGAAAGCTCAACGACTCCACGGTGAACCGTTTCGCGACCTGGCGTGAATATCGCAACCTCGTCGCTGCCCTGTCACAGCTGGCCACGGTCACGATTCAGACGATCGAGCCGCTGTTGTACGAGCGCGACTATTACGGCCTGATCGTCGCCTGCCGCGCTTCCCGGCTGAACTGGAACACGACATTGGCGGTCATCAGCAACCGCCCTGACCAGGCAAGGCTCTCGGAGAAGGAAGTCCGGCAGGCCGAGGCGGCATTCGAAGCCCTCAATCTTTCGGCCGCCCAGCGAATGATCCGCTTCGGCTCCGTCCGCGACTTCGCGCTGAAATACGGGCGCGACGGAGACGCTACGCTCGCGGAGGCCGGCTGATGGGCTATGGCGACCGGAAATCGGAGCGGGTTCACTTCGAACACCGCCACCCGATGAACCTGGTAGGCGTCGATGGCACGTGGCGGCGTAGTTGCGTCATGCTCGACGTGTCGGCCAGCGGTGCGCGGCTGGAGGTCGACGGGGCGCTTGATGTGCTGCGCGCGCAGGAATTCTTTCTGGTGCTGTCGTCGACCGGGCTGGCATTCCGCCGCTGCGAGCTCGTGCGTATCGACGGATCGGAGATCGGCGTGCGCTTCGTCGTTCCCGACAAGAAAAAGAAGCAGCGCTCCGTCCTGGGCTGAACCGGCTCGATCGAACCATGACCGTTCACGTCATCGCAGATAACAGTTCCAAGGCTTCCGCTCTGCGCAGCATGCTTGAGCAGCGCCATGTGGTGACATCGGAAATGCTGGCCGGCGCGGACATCAAACGGGGCGGCATCAAAGCTGTCGTGGTTGCGGCCGATGTTGCCTGCGTCGACAACATTTCGGCCCTGAAGGCCATTTCGGCCAGGCTCTCGCGCATTCCCAAGCGGATATTTCTGATTGACGGCAGTTCGCGCCTCTCAATTGTGCAGGCCTATGCATTGGGCGCGACCTATGTGCTGTCAAACCCGGTGGCTCCGGCGCAGTTGCTGGCAAGACTTGCGCCCGTCGAGGCGGCGCTCGCTCCTGCCGACGAGGCCTCCGGGCGAAGTGTGGAAGCAGCTTCGGCCGGCGCGGCGAGCATTGCCGCCATGTTTGCCGCCGTCATGAATGGAACGGCGATCGACGTCGGGGATGCAAAGGCCGCGGGCGGCAGGATCGCCAGCAATATTTCCGAAAACGGCCTCACCGACTGGCTCACGACGGTGCGGCGTCACCATGAAGGCACCTACCAGCACTGTCTGCTCGTGACGGGACTTGCGGTCGACTTCGGCCTCAGCCTCGGTCTCGGGAATCTCGATCTCGAGCGGTTGTACTCGGCCGCCATGTTTCACGACATCGGAAAGGCGAGGATTCCGCTTGCGATCCTGGATAAGCCCGGCCGGCTGGACGACGACGAGCGCGCGCTCATTCAGACGCACCCTGCCGCCGGATTCGAAGTCCTGCAGGGAAACAGCGCGATCTCGCCGGAAATTCTCGATGCGGTGCGCCATCATCATGAATTCCTCGACGGCAGCGGATACCCCGATGCGCTGTGCGCGGAAAGTATTTCCGACATCGTGCGGATATTGACCATCTCCGACATCTTCGCGGCCCTGATCGAGCATCGCACCTACAAGCCCACCATGACGCGTGAGAAAGCTTATGCAATTTTACAGGGCATGCACGGCAAGCTCGAAAAGCCGCTGGTCGACGCCTTCCGGGATGTGGCGCTCAATCGCTGAGCCCGCGCTCGCCGAAAATGCAGAACTCTGAACATCAATCGATCGCGCGTGTGTTTCGCGATCCGACATCGATCCCCAGCGTCTGCAGTCTGCAGAAGCGGACATCAACCAACCGCCCTCCGATCCGTCAATCTGCAGGTCATTTCGACCAGTGCGCCTTACGATTGCTTCGAACAATTGCGGGTTTGAATGTCTCACCCATGGCTTGGGTCGCCGATCTTGTTGGCCTGCCTGCTAGCGGCTAGCGCGCAAGCTCAGACCCAGGGCGCCTCGTTACTTCCATCAGACGGCCGGGCGAACATCGCCAAGCACTTCCGACCCTCTCGGGAATGCTCCTTCTGGCTTCATCCGAAAAAACAGCATGTCGACTCCCGCGAAGATGACGCGCTCGTGAGGATAAGATATTGCTGACACGACCTCGGCTTGAGAAACTGGAAGCCAGCCCGCTCGCCGCGGCACAGGATGAACTCCTCTCGGATGAA
>JAEZEU010000208.1 GCA_023432885.1 Pseudomonadota bacterium
ATCACCACCGCAAGCCAGATCGCGCCCATCCCCTACAGCGAGTTCAACGATCTGCTGAACCAGGGCAAGATCGAGAGCGTCAGCGTCTCCGACCGCTTCGTGCAGGGCACGTTGAAGGAGCCCTTGCCGGGCGGGCAGAAGCAATTCGTGACGACGCGGGTCGACGGACAGATTGCCGGCGAGCTGGAGAAGCATGGCGTGCGCTTCACCGGCCAGACCGAGAATACGTTCATCCGCGACCTGTTGTCCTGGGTGATGCCGGTACTGCTGTTCTTCGGCGTGTGGTGGTACATCGGCCGGCGCATGGCGCAGAGCGGCGGACTCGGCGGCGGGCTGATGTCGATCGGCAAGAGCAAGGCCAAGGTCTACGTGGAATCGAACACCGGCGTGACGTTCGCCGATGTCGCGGGTGTCGATGAAGCGAAAGATGAGCTGCGCGAAGTCGTCGATTTCCTGAAGAACCCCAAGGACTATGGGAGGCTCGGCGGGCGCATGCCGAAGGGTGTCCTGCTGGTCGGCCCGCCCGGCACCGGCAAGACACTTTTGGCAAAGGCCGTCGCCGGCGAGGCCAAGGTGCCGTTCTTCTCGATCTCCGGCTCCGAATTCGTGGAAATGTTCGTCGGCGTCGGAGCGGCGCGCGTCAGGGATCTGTTCCAGCAGGCGCGGGAAAAAGCTCCTGCGATCATCTTCATCGACGAGCTTGATGCGCTCGGCCGCGCGCGGGGCATCGGACCCTATGCCGGCGGACATGACGAAAAGGAGCAGACGCTGAACCAGCTCCTGGTCGAACTGGACGGTTTCGACTCGAGCTCGGGCCTGGTCATACTGGCCGCCACCAACCGGCCGGAGATCCTCGATCCCGCGCTGCTGCGAGCCGGCCGGTTCGATCGCCAGGTCCTGGTCGACAGGCCGGACAAGAAAGGCCGCATCGAAATCCTGCGCGTGCACATGAAGAAAATTCGCATGGCGGCGGATGTGAACGAGGAGACTGTGGCTGCGCTGACGCCGGGCTTTACCGGCGCCGACCTTGCCAATCTGGTCAATGAGGCCGCGTTGCTGGCGACGCGCCGCGGCGGCGACGCCGTCACGCTGTCCGATTTCACCAATGCAGTCGAGCGCATCGTTGCAGGCCTTGAGAAGCGCAACCGGCTGCTCAACCCACGGGAACGCGAGATCGTCGCCTATCACGAAATGGGCCATGCGCTGATCGCGCTCGCACTGCCGGGCATGGACCCCGTGCACAAGGTTTCGATCATTCCGCGCGGTATCGGCGCGCTCGGCTATACGATCCAGCGCCCGACGGAAGACCGCTTCCTGATGACGAAGGAGGAACTCGAGGACAAGATGGCGGTGTTGCTCGGCGGCCGTTCAGCGGAGGCGATCGTGTTCGGACATTTGTCTACCGGCGCCGCGGATGACCTGCGGCGCGTCACCGACATCGCGCGCAGCATGGTCACGCGCTACGGCATGTCGGCGAAGCTGGGCAGCGTCGCCTACGACCGGGAGCCGAGCAGTTTACTCCCCGGCGCGGAGATCCCTCCCGCCCTGCAGCGCAGGGACTATTCGGACCACACGGCAGCCGCGATCGACAACGAAGTTCAGGACATCGTGGAGCGGGTCTTCCAGCGCGCGCAAGGCTTGCTGAAGGCGAGGCGCGGCATCCTCGACCGCGCGGCGAAGAAGCTGCTCGAAAAGGAGACCCTGGAGCAGGCCGATCTGGAGCAATTGCTCAGGGAAGAACCAGGAGGAGTTCTCGAGAAGCGCGGCGACGTGATTGCGATCAGCTGAAGCGGCTCTCACCTCCAGCGCGCAGGGTCCCCTTCCCTATCCCGCCTGCGAGCAGCAGCGTCCTCCTCCTCGGCGATCTGCGAGATCGTCGGACGAAGTCCCGTGCACTCGAACAGCTCCATGTGAGATCGTGGCGGACGCGAGCGGCGCTCGGGCATGATCTGCGGCTCGTCTGGCGACAGTTGTCGCAGGGCACGGCGCGCCATAGACTGCGGCGCGATACAAGAATGCTTCAGGCAGGAATACTTCAGGGGGCCCCATGGCTTCGATCAGGCTTGCGCTCGCAGCGGGCGCGGTGGCGATAGCGGCGGCGATCACGCCGCAGACGGCCGATGCGCAGGCGGCATGGCCGACCAAGTCGATCACGCTGGTGGTGCCTGCGGCAGCGGGCGGACCGACCGACACCGTGGCGCGCCTGATCGGCGAATCCATGGGCAAGACGCTCGGCCAGAGCGTGATCGTGGAGAATATCGGCGGCGCAGGCGGTACCATCGGCATGGCCCGCGTGTCGAAGGCGGCGCCCGACGGCTACACTATCGCGATCTGGCACATCGCCCATGCAACCTCTCCTGCCCTTTACGACAACCTCAAATACGATCCCGTCAATGATTTCGATCATCTCGGCCGTATCACCGACGTGCCGATGACGCTGGTGTCGAAGACCGCGGTCGCCGCCAAGGACGTAAAGGAATTGATCGACTGGATCCGCGGCGAGAAAGGCAAGGTCACCTATGGACATGCCGGCATCGGCTCGGCCTCGCATCTCTGCACGCTGGTGCTGATGAGGGACCTGAAGGTCGAAATGGTCGGCGTCGGCTATCGCGGCACGGGACCGGCGATGAACGATCTGCTCGGCGGCCAATTCGACGTGATGTGCGACCAGACCACCAACACCACGAACCAGATCAAGGAAGGCCGCATCAAGGGCTATGCCGTCACCACCAAGGCGAGAGTCTCTTCGCTGCCGGACCTGCCGACGCTCGACTCCGGCGCCATTCCCGGGTTCGAAGCCTCCGCATGGCACGCGATGTGGGCGCCGAAGGGGCTGCCAAAGGACGTGACCGACAGACTGGTGGCAGCGCTGCAGGGGGCGCTGAAGGACCCGAAGGTGATCGGACGCCTTGCGGATCTCGGCACCGAGCCGGTGGCGCAAAATCTCGCGACGCCCGAGGCGTTGAAATCGCAGATCACATCGGAAGTGAAGCGCTGGGATGCGGTGATCAAGGCCGCCGGCGTCAGGGGCAACTAGGGAT
>JAEZEU010000118.1 GCA_023432885.1 Pseudomonadota bacterium
CCATCATTGCAGCGCCCTCATCTCCCGCATGCGGTCGATCTTGCGGCGGACGAGAACCTGGATGATGTGGCGCCGATACTCCGCGCTTGCCCGCCAGTCGTCGAGCGGAGAGGGTAGTTGCACACACAGACGCGCGGCAAGCTCGCTGACCTGCGAGCTTCGGATCTCTCGAAGGTCCCGGTCCAAATGCAGCGCAGATACGGCGGCAGCCTCATATCCCGTTCCGACAGCAAGGCGCACGACAGGCACTCCGCCCTCCGTGCAGAAGGCAATCGCAAACGCAACGGTCGGCTTCCAATCCAGCTGCAGGCCAAGGGCCTGGCAGCCTTGTGCCGGCAGACGAATGGCAGTGACGAGAGCACCAGGCTCAATCGAGGCGGCTGCGAGGGCTGGCAAAGACCGCAAACTGCCCTGTCGGTCGATCAGGTCAATTCTCGCTCCGCTTGCGATCGCGGCCAACAAGAAATCGTATGACACGTTCCGTGCCATGATGTTGCCGCCGACCGTCCCCTTGATCCTGACGCGGTAATTGGCCAGCGCGGCCCACGCTTCACACAGATCCGGGTAGACACATCGGACGAGTTCGCTTCGCGCCAACTCGTCGTGGGTAACGCCCGCACCTATCACGATGTCGTCGTCGCTTTTCAGGATGACCGCACAATTCGCCAATCGATCAAGATGCACGACATCATCGATCTTGCTGCCGGCCTTCATGGCTGCGATCAGGTCGATGCCCCCGCTCATGTAGGCCGCCACACCCTGGCTGGCCGCGTGCATGGCGACCGCTTCAGCGGCCGTACGTGGCCGATGAAGCGAAAAGCGATGAATACGGTGCCGAGATCGTTGCGCAACAAGCATGTCTCACGAACTCCGGACCGCACGGAGAGCGACCGATCGACCGCTCACCCCTGATGTTGCCCAAGCACCTCGACTTGTCATCGCCGCTTCACCTGTTGAAGCTGGCAACGATACGGTCAGGCTGCGGCAAGACAAGCGTCGAAAATATCGAAATTTGCGTACTACTACCCACGCATAGCCTGCCGCATCACTCGATATATTGCTCAAGGACCACATCGGTGATGTTCTGAATGTGCTCCCCGACAAGACGAGCTGCGCGCTCGACATCTCGACCGATCACAGCCTCCATGATTTCCTCATGATCGATAGCGGTGCCGGCCATGTACGAGCCGGACGGCAGCGTCAATCGGCGGTACAGATCGAAGCGGTCTTGCAGCTGCGACCAGAAATTCAACAAAATCGGCGAGCCGCATTCGGAGATCAACGCGAAGTGAAATTCGCGATGGTAGACTTCCCATCGATCTGAAATCGGATCGTCGTTACCCGCTTTGGGGGACAACGCCGAAAAGATGCCGTGCACCCGGCGAATCTCGGCGATCCAATGCTCGCCACCACGCAGGATCGATTGACGCAGCGCCGACGTCTCCAGTTGCTTGCGCAGGTTCGCAACATCGATGAAATCAGCCCGCGATGCCCGCGCGACGCGGAAACCGCGCTGGCTTTCCGACAAGACAAGGCCCGCCCCTGATAACACGGCAAGCGCTTCGCGCACGGGAGCAACGCTGGTGTTGTAGCGCGACGTCAGGACTTTTAGGTGTAACTTCGTCCCCGGCTTGAAATACGTAGAGAGGATATCCCCGCGCAAGCGGGCGAGCACGTAGGAGGCGGTCGAGACGGCCGCAGCTCGATCAAGCGGCCGGTGTTTCCATTGAATCGAGTTCGTTGCCCATGGTAGCGCTTCGGCCGCGATCATGCCGCGCCTGCCTTGGCGGCCTTCGCTGCCGCTACCTCCGTGCGCATCACGCCTGACAACGCCGTGTAAGCTTCGAGCCATGCCGTCCTGTGCGCCTCCGTGAAGCGATTTCCAAGACCGGCTTGGAGCGTCCAAAGCAACGCGGCTCCGACCTTGTCATAGTGCTCGTCACGGACCCCGTAATCGACATGCCGAATTGCCAGTGCCTTGACTGCCGGCAACACACTTTCAAGGCGATCGAGCGCGTTCACGACCACTGCAATGGTCGCCATCAGCTTCCGGCCCTGCTCTTTCATGTCGCCTTTGAAAAGCGGCTTTACCTCAGGCGCTGTTTCGAACAATCGCTTGTAGAACAACTCGGCGGCTGGCTCTGCGATCGGAACAACCCAACCGTGCGATTCTTGGACGAGTCCAATCGTACTTGGCGTCATGGCGGCCTCATGCGGAATGCTTCTTAGAGGCGTTCGATGCAGTTTCTATGCCATCGATTGCGGCAGGCTTTGCCTGCCCCGCCGCCTACAAACGATGAAAATTGATGCAGAAAAGCCAGTCGGGCTGGCGCGAGGCGGAAGAATTTCGACATTTTGAACCGGGCGCGAGCCGGCCGCGTAGGTGCGCATGCAAGGCGCTCCAGCCGCTTCAAGGCCGACCGAATATATACATTTCCTCGCTAGACGCGCCGGTCGCTCGGTCTCTAGGCCTTTATCGCGTGAGCGAGCGTATCGATTGGTTCGAGTCCCGGCACAGATCTTGAACGACCGTTGGAGCATTCAGTCAGCGCGCGGCGCTATCAAATGGAAGCTACCAATGCATGAAGAGTCGCCGACATCTCTGGCGATCCGGCTGGAAGATGCAGCAGGTTCGAGCCGACAGCGCAGGCTATCGCCCGTCGCGGAAGGCGAAATGGACCGTCTCATCTTCATTGCCGTTATAGGGGGTGGCATCTCTGTTTTAGTCGGCGCGATCTTGGCGTTCTGCACGGCCGGAACGTCCAATGTCCTGCACGTGACGTTTCCCCCATTCTGGTAGTCCTGGAAGCCTTTGGCTGCTGACGACCACGCCAAAGCTCCAATGCGATGCCGGCCGACGGACTTTCTTTCTTCGATCCATATATCGGTGATGCGGGTCTAGCAGGCTGTTGGAGAACTCAGCCGCGTTGGCAAGGCAAGATCCGTCCCTTCGACAGAGGGAGTGGCTGTCCCAGTTGTCCATTTCGACGATTGCGCCAGCGGCCGGCAAAGCCTTGGCGAAGCCGGGCGCCTTGGCCATTCAGCTGAGTTCCGCGATCAGCTTGGGCAACCGCACCAGGTTG
>JAEZEU010000148.1 GCA_023432885.1 Pseudomonadota bacterium
ATGCCGGTGCGCGCATCATCGAGACGTCGCGTTCCGGCCCTGCGGATCGTCCGCGCGAACTCGGCCGTGCGGTCGCCCTCGAGCTCCTGGCCCGGGGCGCTGCCGACATCATCGAACGTAGCCGGCCGGTTTAGGGCATCGTCTGCTCGCCTAAGCGTGTTCGCCTCAAGGCAGGGCGCTCCTATGGCCTCAACGCTCAAACGACGCCTCGCGTTGGCTGAATGGAATGGCTGTGCGGCTGCGCCCTTGACGGGCGCCATCGGCACTCCATTTACCATCCAATTAGATGGTATGTGGATGGAACAAATGACAAGTAATATCCGGGAACTCCGGCCCAAGCCCGCTGACAGCGAGAAAATCACCCTCAATCTCGGCTATGTCGATCTCGGTCAGGTCGACCTGATGGTGCGCGAAGGATTTTACTCCAACCGCACCGACTTCATCCGAACCGCAATCCGCAACCAGCTCGAACGCCATGCGGATGTGGTGAAGAAGTCCGCGGCTCGGAGCGGTCTCGATCTTGGTCTGCGGCACTTCAGCCGCGAGGATCTCGAAGCCGTGCGGCGTGCCGGAGAGATGCTGCACATCAACGTTTTGGGTCTTGCCACGATCGCCCACGACGTCACCCCCGAGCTTGCTCGCGCCACGATCGGCTCCGTCAGCGTGCTCGGAGCGCTGCATGCGACTCCCGCCGTCAAGGCTGCATTGGCCGACAGAACACGCTGAGCGGCGAAGCGGATTGGATCGCGACGACCCTTCTCCCACACAGGCTCATTCGCTTCAGAGCCAACGAAAGTCTGGAGACAACAACATGCTGAACCAGGACCTCATGCGCGAAGCCACCCGTCTCACACGCTCGGGCCAAATCGGAGAAGCCACCGCGCTGCTTCAGCGCATGCTGGGTGGTGAGAGAGCACGACGGCCGGCATCGCCATCCGGAAACGTCGATCTCGGAGAAGCGGAGCCGCCTACGATCGAAGCCAAGGTCAATGCCGTTGATGAGACTGAAGGTCCGCAGCCCGCGTTGGCCACTTTGCTGCAGCCCGATATGTTATTCGAGCGCACAAATCCGCTTTCCGGGATGGGATTGCGAGGTGTGGGCAAGCGCGCCCCGCCGGCCGCACCGGACATGTTCCCGGAAGGCACAGGATTCATCGACGGTACCTACGCCAATCCTGCGGGAAAGCGGGCTTACCGGCTCTTCATCCCCAGCCGCTATCAGGGCCAGCCAATTCCCTTGGTCGTGATGCTGCATGGCTGCACCCAGTCGCCGGAAGATTTCGCCGCCGGTACGAGGATGAACTTCATCGCAGAAGAGCAAACCTGCTTTGTGGTCTATCCCGCCCAGCACCGGGCCGCGAACCAGTCGAAATGCTGGAACTGGTTTCGCAAGGCCGACCAGCAGCGAGGCAGCGGCGAGCCGTCGCTCATCGCGGGAATCACGCGCCAGATCATGCGCGATTATTCGGTCGATCCCCGGCGTGTCTATGTTGGTGGACTATCGGCCGGAGCGGCGGCGGCGGCCGTCATGGGAGCAACTTACAGCGACCTGTACGCAGCCATCGGCGTCCATTCGGGCCTTGCCTGCGGGGCAGCGACAGACCTTCCCTCCGCCTTTGTCGCCATGCGCCAAGGTCGCGGAGCCAACGGCAATGCCTTTCCGGACGGCCGGCCGCCGGTCCCGACCATTGTTTTTCACGGCGATCGCGACGCTACGGTGCATCCAGGCAACGGCGAGCAAATTCTTGAGCAGTTCGCCAACGCGGCGCGCACAAGAAAGAAGGTCGATCGCGGGCGGGTGCCCGGAGGGCACGCCTATGCCCGCACGGTCCACATCAACGCGAGCGGGCGCGCAATCCTTGAATACTGGAACGTCCACGGAGCTGGACACGCCTGGTCGGGAGGAAGCCCTGCGGGCTCCTACACCGATCCGCGAGGACCGGATGCAACGAGGGAAATGCTGCGCTTCTTCCTCGAGCATTCGCTGCCCACTGCGGCGAGGCCGGATTAGTCCAGCGTCGGGCCAAACGGACCTCGCAGCGTGAGCCTATGAGCCCACGCCCTGATCAGCCCTTATATGCCCGCACGCGCCTGACCATCTGCTCGACATGCGCGATCGGCGTTTCCGGCTGGATGCCGTGGCCGAGATTGAAGATCAGTCGGCCCTTGCCGTAATTGGCGAGCACCTCGTCCACGGCACGGTCGAGGGCCGCACCGCCAGCAATCAGCACCAGCGGATCGAGGTTGCCCTGCACGGCGACCTTGCTTTGCACACGATCGCGGATCATCGCAGGCTCGGCCGTCCAGTCGATGCTGACGGCATCGACGCCGGTTGCCTGCACATAGGCCGGCAATTGTCCGGCCGCGCCACGGGGAAAGCCGATGATCTTTGCATCCGGCACCTGTCGGCGCACGCCCTCGACGATGCGACGTGCCGGCTCGACCGACCAGCGCTCGAACTCGCGCGGGGGCAGCACGCCGGCCCAGGTGTCGAAAATCTGCAGCGCATCGGCGCCGGCCTTCAATTGTCCGATCAGATACTGAATCGAGTTCTCGACCAGCACGTCCATGATTTTGGCGAACGCCTCCGGATGCCGGTACGCCATCATTCGCGCGGGAGCCTGATCCGGCGTGCCCTGTCCGGCGACCATATAGGTTGCCACCGTCCACGGCGCGCCGCAGAAGCCGATCAGCGCGATGTCCTTATCGAGTTCGCCGCGCACGCGACGCAGCGCCTCATAGACCGGCTCGAGCTTGCCGAAATCGGCGTTCGCCGCGAGCGTCGCCGCCTTGTCAGG
>JAEZEU010000412.1 GCA_023432885.1 Pseudomonadota bacterium
AAAGGGGCAGGAAATACAGCCCTTGTTTACAGGCTTTGCAGGCGGATATGCCGAGGATTTCCACAGCTTCCTTCAGCTAAAAGCCACGGCGGTTCGGACGAGGTAGGTTCAGTAGGAAAGCCTTTGGGAAGTCTGAGGGAAATGGGTAATGTCCATCAGATTTTCCACAGCCTATCCCCAAGTTTTCCCCAGCCCGTCCCCGCAATTCACCGGCAGCGGGCGCCGTTTTCCGTTACCAATGCAGAACGGCCCGCCTGGCTGGGAGGCCGGACGGGCCGTCGCTCCTGGATGCGCCGCGGCGTCAGTATTTCGCGCCGTCCGGCATTTTGCGGAATTCCAGCCAGACCTTCTGCGCCTCGTCGCGCAGCAGCGGCTCGACCGGCACGGCGCGCTCGGCATAGGACTTCTTCATGTCCATGCTGATGTTGGAGTCGTCGAACAGATCGGCATAGTCGGTCCACGCCGCCGCATAATAGATCCTGCCGATGCGCGCCCAGTAGGCGGTCGAGTAGCACATCGGGCAGGGCTCGCAGCTCGTGTACATCACGGCGCCCTTGAGGTTCGGTGCGTTGACCTTCTTGCAGGCGGCACGGATGGCGTTGACCTCGGCATGGGCGGAGGGGTCGTTGTCGCGCAGCACGCTGTTGCCGGTTGCAGCCAGCACCTGGCCGTCGCGGACGATGACACAGCCGAACGGGCCACCGGTCTTTTCCAGCACGCCGGCCTTGCGCATCAGCTCGATGGCGTGGCGCATGTGATCGCGATCCTTTTCCGTCGCGGTCGCGACAGTGGTCGCGGCCAGCGCTTCGCCCGCGGAGGCGGTGGCCATCAGCGCGGCGCCGGCGGCGAGAAACTGGCGGCGCGGCACCATGCGGGCTTCGTCGAATAGTGAATCCAAAGTATTTTTTGCGCTCATGATTTTATTTTCCCTCAGACCTCGAGCGCGGCGAGTTAAAGGCAAGGGCGTTTAAGACTTCGTGCAGACGGGAACCGGCTTTTTCACGATCGGCAAAATTGCCGCAGCGTTCATCCGAACAGGCTGCGGTGGTCGGCCAGGATCGACTGCGCGGCGTTATGGCCCGGCGCCCCGGTAACGCCGCCGCCGGGATGGGCGCCGGAGCCGCAGTGATAGAGCCCTTTCAGCGGGCCGCGGTAGTCGGCGTGTCCCAGCATCGGCCGCGCCGAGAACAGCTGGTTGAGCGTCAGCGCGCCGTGAAAGATATCGCCGCCGAGCAGGCCGAACTGCCGCTCCAGATCGAGCGGGGACAGCACCTGCCGGCCGATCACGCTTGCCGCAAAGCCGGGCGCATAGCGATCGACGGTTGCGATCATGAGATCGGCGACTTCCTCGCGGTGATCGTCCCAGGATCTGCCGTCCGGCAGTTCGGGCGCGACGTGCTGGCAGAACAGGCTTGCGACATGCTGGCCCCTTGGCGCCAGCGTATCGTCGAGAGTGGAGGGGATCAGCACCTCGACCACGGGCTCGCGGCTCCAGCCGTGCTCGCGGGCATCGAGCCACGCGCGGTCCATATAGGCAAGCGACGGCGCGAGGATGATGCCGGCGGTGAGGTGGTCGCCTTCGCCGGGTAGCGCGGTAAACGAGGGCAGTGCACTCAGTGCGACATTCATGCGGAAGGTGCCGGACCCGTTGCGCCAGTGCGAGATGCGGTCGAGGAATGCCCTTGGCAGCGCATCCGCCGGCACCAGGCGCGTGTACAGCAGCTTCGGATTGACATTGGCAGCGACGTATTTCGCACGGATCGTCTCGCCATTGTCGAGGATGACGCCGGACGCGCGGTCGTGTTCGACAATCACCTCGCGCACCCCGGCGTCGGTCTCGATCTCGGCGCCGTGCCTTTGCGCCGCGCGCGCCATCGCCAGTCCGATCGCGCCCATGCCGCCGATCGCATGGCCCCAGACTCCCTTCTTGCCGTTCACCTCGCCGAAGGCGTGATGCAGCATGACGTAGGCCGAGCCCGCGGCATAAGGGCTGGCATAATTGCCAACGATGGCGTCAAAACCGAACAGCGCCTTGACGAGGTCGCTCTCGAATCGCTCGTCCAGCATTTCGCCGGCCGAGCGGGTGAAGAGATCGAGCAGGCTGCGCTGCTGCTCCAGCGAGAGCTTGCGCAGGACGTTCCCGGTGCCGATTGCGTTGAAGGCTTCGCGGATCGCGGCAACGCCGAAGGCTTCGACGATGTTGGGCGGGGCGCGTAGCACCAGTTGCCGCAGCACGTCGGCAATGCCTTCGAGCTCGCGGGAAAAGGCATCGATATGCGCCGCATCGCGCTCGCTCAGTTTCGCGACGGAAGCCTTCGTGCGGCCCTCTCCTGTGAGCAGGTAGCGGCCGTCCGGCGCGGGCAGGAAATTCTGCGCGCGGCGCTCGACGATCCCAAGGCCGTGATCGGCCAGCCGCAAATCGGCGGCCACCTGCGGATTGAGCAGGCTCACCGTGTAGGCGGCGACCGAATTACGGAAGCCGGGATGAAACTCCTCGGTTACCGCCGCGCCGCCCACCACCTTGCGGCGCTCGACCACCTTCACCCGCAGGCCGGCCATTGCGAGATAGGCCGCGCAGGTGAGGCCGTTATGCCCCGCACCGATGATGACAACGTCCGTTTCGTTCATGTTCGCTTCAAGAGGGATTGGCCAGCACCGTCATTCCGGGATGGCGCGCTAGCGCCAGACCCGGAATCTCGAGATTCAGGGTTCGATGCTGCGCATCGCCCGAATGACCGTCGACGACATTCAACCAAACGTGCTGTCGCCTTCATTCCGCGTTCCGTCAAGGTTTCTTGCCCCTGATGTTGCCATATGCTCAATTCGGCGTCTCTGGCGTACCCCTGCCGGAACTGCCATCCCCAGCCGGGTTTTTGCCGGAGCCAGCATGACCGTTGCCGCACCGTCCATCACGGACCAAGCCGCCATTTCCCGCAACCGGCTGATCCTCATGGTCTACACGCTGGCGATCTTCGTCAGCGCGTTGCTGCTGTTTTCGGTGCAGCCGCTGTTCACCAAGATGGTGCTGCCGCAGCTCGGCGGATCGCCGGCGGTGTGGTCGGTGGCGATGGTGTTCTTCCAGTCGCTGCTGCTCGCCGGCTATGCCTATGCGCATTACCTGACCATGGCGCGCAACCGCGTCGTTCCTGTCGTGGTGCATTTATTGCTCCTCGCCGCCGCGATGCTGACGCTGCCGCTGGCGATCCGCAGCGGCTGGGGCGAGCCGCCCACCTCGGGCTATGCATTCTGGCTGCTGGGGCTGTTTGCGGTCTCGATCGGATTGCCGTTCTTCGCGCTCGCCGCCAACAATCCGCTGCTCCAGGCCTGGTTCGTGCGCACCGGCCATCCCAACGGTCCCGATCCGTACTTCCTCTACGCATCTTCCAATATCGGCAGTTTCCTGGCGCTGCTGTCCTACCCGGTGCTGCTGGAGCCGATGTTCACGCTGCGGACCCAGAACCTGATCTGGACCGGCGGCTATGGTGTTTTGATCCTGCTTATCGCGGGCTGCGGCGTGCTGCTGCTGAAATCGCCCGCCGATGCAGCGGCGCTGAACTTCCCCGCCGATGACGCCGATGCGCCCGCGCCGTCATGGCTGCTGCGCGCACGCTGGATTTTCCTTGCTGCCGTTCCGTCTGGCCTCTTGATCGCGGTGACCGCGCATATCTCGACCGACGTCGCGGCCGCGCCGCTGCTCTGGGTGCTGCCGCTGTCGCTCTATCTGCTCACCTGGGTGCTGGTGTTCCAGTCGCGGCCGCTGTTGCCGCACTGGCTGATGTTGTGGCTGCAGCCGCTGGCGATTGCGGGCGTGGTGATCCTGCTTGCGTTCGGCGGCGAGCAGAACCTGCTGCTGACGCTTGGCGGTCACCAGCTGTGCTTCTTCCTGATCGCGATGGCCTGCCATGGCGAACTGGCGCGCACGCGTCCGGCCGCCAAATATCTCACCGGCTTCTACGTCGCGCTGTCGTTCGGCGGCATGGTCGGCGGCCTGTTCGCGGGCCTGATCGCTCCGTACGTCTTCTCCTGGGTTGCGGAGTATCCGATCCTGCTGGCCTTGGCGGCGCTGTGCCGGCCGCTGACTCCCGAGCGCTTGCCGCGGATCACGCAGTGGTATTGGCCGCTGCTCGCAGCGATCGCGGTGGCGCTGATCCTGCCGGCCTACAATGGCGGCAGGGTTTTTGCCTGGCTGGAGGAGAACCGCGTCTGGATGATCGGCGGCGTCGGTGCGCTCGCCGCGCTGCTGTCCGTCGTTCTCAACGGCGACCGCTGGAAGATTTTCGCCACTGTTGGGGTGGCGCTGGTGCTGCTGCGTGCCTATCCCAATGACGACGGGCGCGTGGAGACCGTGCGCAGCTTCTTCGGCGTGCACAAGATCGTGGTGACGCCGAACGGCCAGT
>JAEZEU010000428.1 GCA_023432885.1 Pseudomonadota bacterium
AAGGCGGCGGGCGCACTGTCGAGTCCCTCGGTGATGAATTCCTTGTGCTTGAGCTTGCCCTCGCGGAACCACTGCGACATGTCACGCAGGAAATCGCCGTGGCGCGCGGCGAAATCGGAAACGATGAAACCGCGGAAGGTCAGCCGCTTGGTCAGGATCGAACGCATCAGCATCGGCGCCCATTTTGGCGCGACTGCCTCCGTGTCGTTGTAATGCGCGATCAGGCCGCAGACGGGAATGCGCGCAAAATTGTTGAGCAGCGGGAACACCGCCTCGAACACCGCCCCGCCGACGTTCTCGAAATAGACATCGATGCCCTTTGGGCACGCCGCCTTCAGCTTCGCGGCCAGATCCGGATCGCGGTGGTCGAGACAGTCATCGAAGCCGAGCTCGCGCTTGACGTAGTCACATTTGTCCTTGCCGCCGGCGATGCCGATCGCCCGCGCGCCCTTGATCCTGGCGATCTGGCCGACCGCCGAGCCGACCGCGCCGGACGCCGCGGCGACAACCACGGTCTCGCCCGGCTGCGGCTTGCCGATGTCGAGCAGGCCGGTATAGGCCGTCATGCCGGGCATGCCGAGCACACCGACGGCAGTCGAGATCGGCGCGATCTTCGGATCGATCTTGGCAAGCCCCTGCCCGTTTGAGATCGCGTGCGTCTGCCAGCCCGCGCGCGACAGCACGATGTCCCCTTTGGCAAAGGCCGGGTTGTTGGAAGCGGTGACCTCGCTGACGGTGCCGCCTTCCATCACGCCGTTGATCGGCACCGGCTGTGCGTAAGAAGGCCCCTCGCTCATCCGGCCGCGCATGTAGGGATCGAGCGACAGCCATATCGTGCGCAACAACACCTCGCCCGGTCCTGGCGCCGGCACGGCATATTCCTCGATGCGGAAGTCGGTGGGTTTCGGCTCGCCGACGGGACGGGAAGCAAGAACGACGCGTTTGCCTTGGGACATGGCTGTTTCCTCCAACTCTGTTCTGCCGTCGTAATTAGGAGAAGCGAGAGAAGGAAGCAACTTGGACATCGCCCCAGGCGACGTCATTCCGGGCGGCTCGCAGAACCGAACTATGGGGCGCTACCCTGAGAATCTCGAGATTCCGCGATGCTCAATTGAGCATCTGAGGTCTGGTCCTGCGGACCGTCCCGGAAAGATAGCGGTGGAATTATGCCCCGCCCGGATAGTTCGGCGACTCGCGCGTGATCGTCACGTCATGCACGTGGCTCTCGCGCAGGCCCGCGCCGGTGATGCGCACGAACTCGGCCTTCTCGTGGAATTCACCGAGATTGCGCGCGCCGACATAGCCCATCGCCGCGCGAAGGCCACCAGCGAGCTGGTGCATGACGTTGCCGACCGGGCCCTTGTAGGGCACCTGGCCCTCGATGCCTTCGGGCACAAGCTTCAGCGTGTCCTTGATGTCCTGCTGGAAGTAGCGGTCGGCCGAGCCGCGGGCCATCGCCCCGAGCGAGCCCATGCCGCGATAGGCCTTGTAGGAGCGGCCCTGCCACAAGAACACTTCGCCAGGCGTCTCGTCGGTGCCGGCGAGGAGCGAGCCGACCATGGCGACATCCGCGCCCGCGGCGAGCGCCTTGGCGAGGTCGCCGGAATATTTGATGCCGCCGTCGGCGATGACGGGCACGCTGACCTTCTTCGCCGCTTCCACCGCATCCATGATCGCGGTGAGCTGCGGCACGCCGACTCCGGCGACGATACGGGTGGTGCAGATCGAGCCCGGGCCGATGCCGACCTTGATGGCGTCGGCGCCGGCGTCGATCAGCGCCTGCGCGCCCTCTTTCGTGGCGATATTGCCGGCGATGACCTGAACCGCATTGGAAAGTTGCTTGATGCGGTTGACCGCTTCCAGCACGCGCGAGGAATGGCCGTGCGCGGTATCGACCACGACGAGGTCGACACCGGCATCGATCAGCCGCTCGGTGCGCTCGAACCCGCCCTCGCCTACCGTGGTGGCTGCGGCGACGCGAAGCCGGCCCTGGGCGTCCTTGCAGGCGAGCGGATGGGCGACCGCCTTTTCCATGTCCTTCACGGTGATCAGGCCGACGCAGCGATATTGATCATCGACCACCAACAGCTTCTCGATGCGGTGCTGGTGCAGCATCCGCTTCGCCTCGTCCTGGCTGACACCCTCGCGCACCGTGACGAGATTCTCGTGCGTCATCAGCTCCGACACTTTTTGCCGCGGGTCGGTCGCGAAGCGCACGTCGCGGTTGGTCAGGATACCGACCAGCTTCCCGGGCCTGCCGCCGTCGCGTCCGCTCACGACCGGGATTCCGGAAATGCCGTGATCCTTCATCAGCGCAAGCGCGTCGGCGAGCGTGGCGTCAGGCGAGATGGTCAGCGGATTGACCACCATGCCGGACTCGAACTTCTTCACTTGCCGCACCTGCGCGGCCTGGCCTTCGGCATCGAAGTTGCGGTGGATGACGCCAACGCCGCCCGCCTGCGCCATCGCGATCGCCATGCGCGCCTCCGTCACGGTGTCCATCGCGGACGCCATGATCGGGATGTTCAGGGGAATGGCGCGGGTGACCTGGGAGCGGATATCGACTTCGGAAGGCAGGACGTCGGAAAGGCCGGGCTTGAGCAGGACGTCGTCGAACGTGAAGGCTTCGCGGATCGCGTTGATGGCTTGAAGATTAGAGCCTCGGGCAACAGCCATTGCCAACTCCTTTCGGCGGCGCGGCGCCGCGAAACAATACGGGATGAGTATCGCCTCGGCTGAGCGTTGCGGCCCGGCCGTCGAATCGAAGCCCATCGGTGGGGTTGACGCTGGTCCCTAGCATGGCCGGTCACCGAATCAAAGCGTTTGGCTGCCATGCACAGGTTTTTCTGACCGGCCGGGATGGCCCTCGAGGCCTTCTCCAGCGAGCCGAGACGGGCCGGGAGGAAGCAGATTTCACAAAGGATTTAGGTATGCGATGCCCTTCCGCAATGGCCTCCATGACAGCGGGGTGATACAGCCCGACTGCCCCGCCGCCCTCTCGCCCATTTCCCCATGGACAAGCAGCGCCTCATCCCGCTCATCGTCGCCACCGCCCTGTTCATGGAGAACATGGACTCGACGGTGATTGCGACCTCGCTGCCGGCGATCGCGGCCGACATCGGCACCAGCCCGCTGACGCTGAAGCTGGCCATCACCTCATACCTGCTGTCGCTTGCCGTGTTCATTCCCGCGAGCGGCTGGACTGCCGACCGGTTCGGCCCACGGCTGGTGTTTGCCAGCGCCATCGGCGTCTTCATGCTGGGATCGATCGGCTGCGCGCTGTCGCAGTCGGTCACTCATTTCGTGATCGCGCGCATCGTGCAGGGCCTCGGCGGGGCGATGATGACGCCGGTCGGCCGGCTGGTGCTGCTGCGCTCGATCGACAAGAGCGCACTTGTCAGCGCCATGGCCTGGGTAACGGTACCGGCACTGATAGGTCCGGTGATCGGCCCGCCGCTCGGCGGCTTCATTACCACCTATTTCTCCTGGCACTGGATCTTCCTGATCAACATCCCGATCGGGCTGCTCGGCATTTTCCTCGCGCTGAAATATATCGACCCGATCAAGAGCGATGATCCCGAGCCGTTCGATCTTTACGGCATGGTGCTCGCGGGCATCGGCCTTGCCGGCATCGCTTTCGGCCTGTCGGTCGCCGGCCTCAACTTGCTGCCGTGGACGGTGGTCGCGGCGCTGGTCGGCGCCGGATCGGTCTCGATGACGCTTTATGTCATGCACGCACGCCGCACCGGTTCGCCCGTGCTCGATTTCTCCATGCTCCGGCTGCCGACGCTGCGCGCCGCCATCATCGGCGGCTTCCTGTTCAGGCTCGGCATCGGCGCCCTGCCCTTCCTGCTGCCGCTGTTGATGCAGGTCGGCTTTGGGCTTTCGCCGTTCCAGTCGGGCCTCGTGACCTTTGCCTCCGCCGTCGGCGCGATGGGGATGAAAACGCTGGCCGCGCGGATCATCCGCACCTTCGGCTTCCGCAACATGATGACGGCGAACGCGCTGATCAGCACGGTCTTCCTCGCCGCCTGCGGGCTGTTCACCATCAACACGCCGCTGCTCCTGATCATGATCATCCTGGTGGTCGGCGGCTTCTTCCGCTCGCTGGAGTTCACCGCCATCAACACGGTTGCCTATGCCGAGGTCGAGCCGGCCCAGATGAGCCGCGCCACCACCCTGGTCAGCGTCAACCAGCAGCTGGCGATTTCCGCAGGCGTCGCCGTCGGCGCGTTTTCGGTGGAAACCACGATGCTGCTGCGAAACGCGACCGAGCTGGACGCCTCCATGTTCGGGCCGGCCTTCTTTGTGGTCTCGATCCTCTCATCGACATCTGCCTGGTTTTTCTGGCAGATGCCGGCCGATGCCGGCCACGAGATCTCGGGGCGCAAGGCGGTGGAGATTTCCAGCCGCAAGGAAGCGGCACGATCGGCCGCGAGCGCCGCCATCAAGACCGCCTCCGAAGAGACGCACGACGCGCGGGATCAGCGACTCGGCTGACCCTGGGGATCAGCGACTCGGCTGACCCTGGGGATCAGCGACTCGGCTGACCGCGGAATCCCATCGCCAGCACGTAGCGTTCGGAAGAATCCTGCCGGCTCGAGGCGGGTTTCACATGGCGGACGCTGGCATAGTCGCGTTTCAATTGCGTGAGCAGCTCGGCGTCCGCACCGCTCTGAAACACTTTTGCGAGGAATGTCCCGCCGGGATTGAGCACCTCGCTCGCGAACAACGCCGCCGCCTCGACGAGGCCGATGATGCGCAGCTGGTCGGTCTTGCGATGGCCGGTCGTATTCGCCGCCATGTCCGACATCACCACGTCGGCGCCTCCGCCCATCATGGCGACAAGCTTTTCCGGCGCATCGGCATCGAGGAAATCAAGCTGCGAAAAGCTGACCCCGGGGATCTCGCCCATTTCGAGCAAATCGATCGCGATGACCTTGCCCTTTTCGGGAGCGCCGACGCGCTTGGCAGCGATCTGACTCCAGCCGCCGGGCGCCGCGCCAAGGTCGACCACGCTCATCCCCGGCTTGAGCAGGCGATACTTGTCGTCGATCTCGATCAGCTTGAAGGCCGCGCGCGAGCGGTAGCCCTCGCGCCTTGCCTTTGCGACATAGGGATCGTTGAGCTGTCGCTCCAGCCACAGCTTGGAAGAGAGCTTGCGCTTGCCGCCGGTCTTGACCTGGACGTGGAGCCGCCCGGTGGTGTCTTTCGCCATTTCAAAGTCGCCTGGTCGCGATGAATTTTCACTGACTCGGTAGTTCGGCAAAGCTCGGTTCACCTCTCCCTTTGGGAGAGATGGATCCCCGATGCCGCTCCAATTCGCCTAGCACGCCTTGAGCACGCCGTCCTCGCGCATCATCTCGACCAGCATGCCCTCGCGCAGGCCGCGATCGGCCACCCGCAGCCGCGGCATCGGGAAGGCGTTGCGGATCGCATCCAGGATGGCGCAGCCGGCGAGCACCAGATCGGCGCGTTCGACGCTGATGCAGTTGTTGGCGACGCGCTCCTGGTAACTCATGTCGAGCAGCTTGGCGATGGTTCCGGAAATGTCCGCATCGCTCATCCAGATGCCGTCGATGCGGCGGCGGTCATAGCGCGCGAGGTTGAGATGCACGCCGGCAAGCGTCGTCACCGTGCCGGAGGTTCCAAGCATGTGCATGTCGCGCAGGTCGCGCCCGTGCTCCGCCGCGAACGGCGCCACATATTGCGCCACCTCTTCCACCATCCGCGCATAGGTCTGCGGCGTCACGTCGCGTCCGCCGAAATGCTCGGCGATCGAGACCACGCCGAGCGGGATCGACATCCAGCCCTTGATCGCGGGGGACGCGCCAGAGGTGTCCGGATCGCGCTCGATCCGCACCAGCTCGCTGGAGCCGCCGCCGATGTCGAACAGGATGGCGCCGCGGCCCCTGGGATCGAGCAGGGGCGAGCAGCCGATCACGGCAAGCGTCGCCTCCGTCTCGCGGTCGATCACTTCGAGATCGATCCCGGTTTCGGCAGCGACGCGAGCGCGGAAATGCTCGGCATTGTCGGCCGCGCGGCAGGCTTCGGTCGCGATCAGCCGCAGCCGGCGGGCCCCGCGATACCTGATCTTCTCACTGCAGATGGAGAGCGCGGCGATGGCGCGTTCCATCGCCGCCTCACTGATCGCGCCGGTGGAAGAAATGCCCTCGCCGAGCCGGATGATCCGCGAGAAAGAATCGATCACGCGGAACCCGTCGCCGGCAGGACAGGCGATCAGCAGCCGGCAATTGTTGGTGCCGAGGTCGAGTGCCGCATAGATAGCGGTGTCCTCCGCTGCCGCAGCCAACCCGGCCGGGCCACCGCGAGGCACATGGCCGTCGCGAAGCCGCGTTTGATCGTTCATCAAATGTCTTTCCGCGGCCCCTGCCGGCCGTCATGGAATTACCGTTCGGGTAAAACCTTAGCAGCGCCGGTTTCAGGTGCAATCCATCACTACGACCATGCCCTTTCGTGCGTTGTCGTACTGCTGCAGGTGCGATATCTCGTCCAAAAGGCAGGCGGAACCGGTCAAAACGAGCTATTTCAGGTCATTTTCAATGCAAGATCAGCCTTCGCAGTCGTCCATCGAGAACGCCATCGCACTGCAAAAATATGGTGTCGGGCAGCCGGTGCGCCGCAAGGAAGACGACACGCTGGTTCGCGGCAAGGGCAAGTACACCGACGACTTCAGCCTGCCCGGCCAGGCCTACGCCTGGATCGTCCGTTCCAGCCATGCGCACGGCATCATCAAGGGCATCGACACCAAGGCCGCCAAGGCGATGCCGGGTGTGCTCGGCGTATGGACCGGCGCGGACCTCACCGCCGCCCACTACAATCCCTTCACCTGCGGCCTGCCGCTGAAGAGCCGCGATGGCACGCCGCTGCTGCAGACCAACCGTCCGGCGCTTGCGTCTGACAAGGTGCGCTTCGTCGGCGATCCCGTCGCCGTCGTGGTGGCGGAAACGCTGGCGCAGGCACGCGATGCGGCAGAAGCCGTCGAAATCGATATCGAGGCTCTTCCCGCCGTTACCAACCCGGCCGAAGCGGCCAAACCCGGCGCGCCGCAGCTCTACGATCACATCCCCAACAACGTCGCGCTCGATTATCATTATGGCGACGCTGCGAAGATCGAGGCAGCCTTCGCCAAGGCGGCGCACGTCACCAGGCTCGACATCGTCAATACCCGCGT
>JAEZEU010000438.1 GCA_023432885.1 Pseudomonadota bacterium
CTCTTGGTGAGCACGTCACGCTTTTCGCTGGCCAGCGCAATGAGCTGCGGGAAGCTCGTAATGCGCAGCGCCGGCGCCGATTGCGGCTCAGCGCTCGCTATCGGCTGCGGGCGCGCCTCGGCACTGGCCCGGGGGGCCGCGACAGGCACACGAGCGGGAGCGGCCGGCATCGCCGACATGGTCGAGGCCGGGGTGCCGCGCGGCACGCTGTTGCCGGAGACGACCGGCGACGACGACGATCCGCCGTTCTGCTCGATCATCCGGATCGCTTCATCCGGCGTCGGCAGGTCCGCGACATAAGCGATCCGCACCAGCACCATCTCGGCGGCTGCGGCAGGCCGCGTCGCGGTCTGCACTTCGGCGATGCCCTTGAGCAGCATCTGCCACATCCGCGACAGCACGCGCATCGAAAGCTTGGCAGCAAACTCGCGCGCCCGCACGCGCTCCGTCTCGCCGAACGCGACGTTGTCCGAGGTTGCCGGCACGATCTTGACGCGGGTAACGAAATTGACGAATTCGGCCAAATCCGACAGCACCACGACCGGATCGGCGCCGACGTCGTACTGCTCGCGGAATTCCTTGAAGGCGCCTGCAATGTCGCCGCCGGCGAGCTTTTCAAAGAGATCGATGACGCGGGTGCGGTCGGCGAGGCCCAGCATCTGCCGCACGGCATCGGCATGCACGGTGCCGGCCGCGTGCGCAATCGCCTGGTCGAACAGCGACAGCGAGTCGCGCACCGATCCTTCGGCGGCGCGGGCGATGATGCCGAGCGCTTCGGCCTCGACCTCGACGCCTTCCTTCTTCGCGATGTTCGACAGGTGAGCCATCAGCACGTCCGCCTCGACGCGGCGAAGGTCGAAACGCTGGCAGCGTGACAGCACCGTGACCGGCACCTTGCGGATCTCGGTGGTGGCGAACACGAACTTGGCGTGCTCCGGCGGCTCCTCCAGCGTCTTGAGGAAGGCGTTGAACGCCGCCGTCGAGAGCATGTGGACTTCGTCGATGATGTAGACCTTGTAGCGCGCGCTGGCCGGCGCATAGCGCACGCTGTCATTGATCTGGCGCACATCGTCGACGCCGGTATGGGAGGCCGCGTCCATCTCCAGCACGTCCATGTGCCGGCTTTCCATGATCGCCTGGCAATGCACGCCAAGCTTTGGCATGGCGATGGTCGGCCCCTTCACGGAACCGTCGGACGTTTCGTAGTTCAATGCCCGGGCCAGGATGCGCGCGGTGGTGGTCTTGCCGACCCCGCGCACGCCGGTGAGGATCCAGGCCTGCGGAATGCGCCCGGTCTCGAACGCATTCGACACGGTGCGGACCATAGCTTCCTGGCCGATCAGGTCATCGAAGCTCGAGGGACGGTACTTTCGCGCCAGCACGCGATAGGGTTTGGCGGCATCGGGCGCGCCGCCGAGATCGAAGCCGTCCTGATCCTCGGGAGGGGGAGCGCCAGCATCGGTCATCGGTCGATCCGCAATTGAATATCTCTTCCGGGCCTGATTGCGGAAAGGAGCACGCGCTGGGCGGGCGAAGGCCCACTTCCAGCGCGATTCGCTCGGAAAACAGGTAGGAGACTGACGAGCGACCCGATCCGGACCTCGTTAGGGCTGCTTCCTTCCGGACCTGACCCGGTTGGCGAGTGGCTCGTCCACCGCCAATCTCCCGATCCCTATTTGGGGCCAAAAGGCCCGGAAAGCAAGCGGGATGGATTGGCCCGATTTTCGTCAGCCCGGGCTTGTCCGGCCATCCACCTATGCCTTCAGGCCATGCAAAAAAGGCGTGGATGCCCGGCATAAAGCGGCATAAAGCCGGACATGACGAGGTGTTGTTCGCAGCCCAAGTCTCTGCGACCTTCCAAGGAACCAACCGAGATACACAATGCCCGCCTGGTCGCTGCATCCACAGCTCACCCAAGACACCATCGACATCGGCGACCTGCCGTTGTGCCGGGTGCTCGTGATCAAGGACGCCAATTACCCCTGGCTGTTGCTGGTGCCGCGCCGCGAGGCAGCGGTCGAGGTCATCGACCTCGATGAAGTATCACAGGCACAGTTGATGACCGAAATTTCACGCGTGGCGCGCGCGTTGAAAGAGATCACCAAATGCGACAAGCTCAACATCGCCGCCCTCGGGAACGTTGTGCCGCAACTTCATGTGCATATCATTGCCCGCCGCACCAGCGATGCGGCTTGGCCGCGCCCGGTCTGGGGCGTGGTGCCGCCGCTCGCCCATGACGCGGCCGAGGTACAGAATTTCATCAGCGCATTGCGTCGCAAGATTTGGTTGGATTGAGAGCAATAAAATGTCTGCATTCGACAAATATCCGTTAGGCAAGCCTGCGTTCGTCACCCACGTGCTCGATCGCGCCGCGCATCTGCGCGCCAATGACGAGAAACTGTACGCGATGGAAGGCCAGGACAGCGCGCGGGCCTACGTGGTCTACCGCGACTCGCTGGTCGCGAAGCAGGAGGAGGACGGCCCCCGCGCGCTGCTCACCATCAAGGAGGCACTGGGCTACGGCGCCAACTCCGGCACGATCTTCCTCGGCTTGCGCGACGGCGCACCGATCTTCGGCATGGGCATTTCGCCGGGCGCGGTGGAAAAGCTGGTGGGCCGCAACGATGTCGCGGTGACCGAATTGCG
>JAEZEU010000467.1 GCA_023432885.1 Pseudomonadota bacterium
ACACCATCATGACCGAGTACGTGCTTCGCGAAATCGACCTGCAGAGGCGGCGGGCGAAATCCGAGGTTCGCTGCATCAATCAGGACGGCGTCGTGGTCGCCAGCGCCGTTCATCTCAGAGCCATGGTCGATTGATGAACGAGCCCCCTCTTGACCTCGCGGAGTCGGATGGCGTCGCCGTGGTGACGCTCAATCGCCCGGAAAGCCTCAACGCGCTTTCGAAGAGCTTGGTCGAACAGCTCGAAGCCCAACTGCGCGCGATCAGCGAGCGAAGGGACATACGCCTCGTCATCATCACCGGCGCGGGCGAGCGCGCATTCTCCGTCGGAATGGATCTGAAGGAGCGGCGCGGCCTCACGGCTACCGAAAAATGGCAGCAGAGCGAGCCGCTGCGACGCGTCTGCGATCTGATCTGGCACATGCCTCAGCCAGCTATCGCGGCGATCAATGGCTGGTGTCTGGGCGGCGGCTTCGAGATCGCGATAAATTGCGACTTTCGTGTCGGAGCGCCATCGGCGGTCTTTGCCTGGCCTGAAATGCAGCTCGGCGCATTTCCAGGCGGGTCCGCAGCCGTAATATTTCCAAGGATCGTCGGGCGCTCTTTCGCCAAGCAGATGTTCTTTACTGCCAGGAGGGTGAAAGCCGAGGAAGCACTCGAGCGCGGCATTCTCGATTTCCTGGTCTCGGAAGAGCCCGTCCTTGACCGTGCACAGCATTTGGCCAGGCAAATCATCATCAATAGCAGTCCGCTCGGCTGTGCCGCAGCCAAGCAGATGATCAACAGGGCGGCCGACATGAGTCTAGCGGACGCGCACCTTCTCAATGCGGCGCTACGCGCCCCGCTCGATGCCACCCGCGACTACGAGGAAGGTCTCGCAGCGTTCTTCCAGAAACGACCCCCGGTCTGGAAGGGCGAGTAGGATAACGGAGAACCAAGTCAATGAATTTCGACAAGACCGAAGAGCAATCGGCTGCTATCGATCAATGGCGCAAATTCCTGCGCCGCGACGTGGAACCGAAAATCAAGGCACACGGCGAGAAGGGGCCGATCCCAAAGCCACTGGCGCATGAGCTGTTGAAGGCGATGATTCCGTTCGGAGTGGGCTCCGGCTGGGTACCTGAAGAAGGCGGCGGCACGGGGATGGACTTTCTCACCAGCGGCCTGCTCTACGAGGAACTCTCACAGATCAGTCCCGACATGCACGGCATTCTGCAGACGACGGAAGGTGTCGGTCACAAGCTATTTCACAACGGCTCCGAAGAGATGAAGAGGCGCTATCTGGCCAAGATGATGACGGGCAATTTGATCGCCTGCTCTGCGATCAGCGAACCCGGTGCAGGCTCGGATGTTCGAAACTTGCGGGCGAGCGCCGAGCGCGTGGGCGACTATTATCACCTCAAGGGCGAGAAACTGTGGACCTCTAACACGGCGATTGCCGATATTGCCTTGGTCGTCGTGCGCACCGGAGAGAAGGAACTGTCGCTCCTGCTCCTTGACCGGAAAGAGCACAAGTTCGAGACGCGCGAGGTGGAAAAGCTCGGCCTGACCGGCTGGTCCCTCGGCCAGATATTTCTCGACGGCGTCAAGGTTCCGGTCTCGAACATGATCGGACAGCCGGGTGAAGGAATGCGGCTTTCCATGGGGGGCTTTGAAAGGGCGAGGTGCTACATTTCCTTGATGGCCCTCGGAATAGCGGCAGCGGCGCTCAACCAGGCGATCGAGTATTCGAAGACCCGCACCCAGTTCGGAAAGGTCATTGGGCAATATCAGCTCGTGCAGGATTTGCTGGCTGAATCGGCGACCTTGCTGGATGCCTCGCGCCTCCTTGTCTATCGGTGCCTGTCGCATCTCAATGCGCCGGGGAAGCATAATCTCGAAGCATCCATGGCCAAGTCTTTCGCAACCGAATCAGCATTCAAAATCGCAAGCAATGCCGTTCAAGTATTTGGAGCCATGGGGCTGACGAAGGAGGCCGGCGTGGAACGACACTTCCGCAACGCCCGCATGCTGATGATCCCGGACGGTACCACGCAGATCAACCGGCTGGTGATCGGTCGAGAGCTGACGGGCTTGAATGCAATCGCCTGATAGCTGAGAACGTCGTAGTGACGCAGAGCCAAAGAACGCGCGAGATTGCGATTGTCGCGACGAAGGGGACGACCGACGCGGTGGTCAAGTCGGCGGCCCGTGTTCTGGAAGTTCTCAGCGTTTTCGACGATTTTCGACGCGAGATGCGTGTGGGAGAAATCAGCGACATACTTGGCTTTCCACAATCGTCGACGTCGGTGCTGCTGCGCTCGCTGGTCAAGCTCGGCTACCTCGATTTCGATCCACGTAGCCGAGCGTTCTCCGTAACGGCGCGCGTCGCCCTCTTGGGATCTTGGGTGGCCGACGGCACCATCGTGAATGGAACCATCGTTCAAGCGATGGAAGATCTCAGCCGAGAGACGGGGCACACGATAACGCTTGCGGCCCGCAACAGCATCTTTGCGCAGTATATTTACGTTATTCAGGCGACCAACGCATTGCGATTGCATACCCCCGTCGGAACGCGGCGACTGCTCGTTTGGTCCGCCTCAGGGTTTGCTCTGTTGCGCGACGTTCCTGAGGCGGAGATTTCAGCCCTCGTTCGACGGACGAATGCAGAGCAGCCGCGCCAAAAGCTCAGTTGCGAAGAGGCAATCAATAACGTGAGGAAGCTCCGAGAAACCGGATATTTCTTCTCGAAGGAACTGGTCACCCCTGGTGGTGGGCACATTGCTATGCGTCTCCCATCGCGCAGCGCCGGTCGTGAGCATTCACTGGCCATTGGTGTCTCGGGATGGGTTGAGGAAATTCAGCGCGGAGAGACAAGAATCGTGAAATTGATGCGACGAGCGATCCGCAACGTCGAGCTAGGATTTCGTAAAGAATTTTAGACTGGACTTGCGGATTGACGGCAGAAAGCTGTGCTCCCCATGTGTTTTCACCTGAAAAGCCGGTTCTTTCAGGGAACAAAATGAGTCAATTCGCCAAGAGATAGCAGCGTAGATGAAGCTTCTCACTGGCAGATGTCCTGTTGATGGGCAGGCAGCTTGCTTCGCGGATGGTTGCGCTGCGGATCGCATAAGGGCTACCAGGCGATTCTTGCCAACTCCCAACTCGGTCGAGGAGCGTGTCGATGATTGCAAGGCGAAAGAGGAGTCGGGGGGCCGAAGATGCGAACCAGGTGCAGCAGCGGTTCGACCGTAACGAGGGCTTCGGCAAGGACATCTACACTCGTATTCTTGCATTAAGGAACATATCACGCGAGCAGCTACCGGATGCCGTGTTTGTGCTTTTGGTCGCGGCGAGGCAGCAAAGCGGTTTGATACGACAGTCGATCAAGGAGCGCACGAACCACAGCTTCGATCTGGATTCGGCTGCCGATGGCGATCTGGCGACCTATTTGGCGGAGCAGGTAACCAATGCTGTGCGCGACCATAAGACTAGGGCGCCGACTTTCCTCGATCTGTTAGCCGACCGGTCGCCCGACGTGCACTTCACGGTTGATCAACACGACGCCATTTCAATGATCGCCGCGCTCGTTCGAGAGCAGCTCCTGGAAGGCATTCTGGAAGGGCTCCGCCTCGCGGGGCTCTTGAACGAGCCCTCAAAGCATCGCCAATAAGGCTGGACCGGTTTGAGCGGCCCGCGCGGCTTGTTCCCTCAGCGCAGAGGGCATGCGTTTTCCGCGAGACTTGCTGATTGGTCTTGTAGCTGGGATTAATCATCGTCGCAAAAAGGCCTTCGATTTACCGTTCGCCGAAGCTATTGAGTTCCATCGACCAATCAGGAGCCATTTTACCCAAGCTACGTGCAGTCCGATGATCGCCATCAAGCGCGCGTGAGGTGCAACCCGACGAAGTTGTCCGACCATCGAGTCAAGGCCGGCTAGGCAGATGAACTTACGCCCGTGCGACGGGTTGTTTGGAAGCAAGGACGAGGGTCGTTCCTTGCTGAACGTGCCGGGGGCTCCGCAAGTCGAGTTCGACGAGGCGAATTGAAAAGGGACGTCCAATGGCACAGGACAAGAAAACTTCCCAGTCGGGTGCGGGAGTGCTGGGCAGTCAGCCCTGGCTTCACCAAAGCGGTCGCGAAATTCAAGCATTTGGTACGGTCCGGCAGTTTCCGCTCGGCCTTTCTTTCGACGCCCGAATGTATTCCTGCGAACGGCTGAACCAATTGTTGGCGGATTCTCAAATCCTATACTCGCTATACAAAAAGCATCACTGGCTGATGCGCGGCGTAACCTTCTATCAACTCCATTTGTTGCTGGACAAGCACGCGGGAGAGTTGACGGAATTGATCGATACGATTGCGGAACGCGTGCAAACCCTAGGAGGTATCGCTATCGGTGATCCGCGGCACGTTGCGGAGATCACTCGCGTTCCGAGGCCTCCAAACGGGTGCGAGGAGGTTCCTGCCATGTTGTCGAGACTGCTCGAGGCGCACGAGATCATCCTGGTCGACGCGCATGACGCGGCCAAGAAGGCGGCCGATCTCGGCGACGACGGAACAAACGATTTGATCGTCTCCGAGCTTATCAGGACGAACGAGCTGCAAGCATGGTTTGTGACGGAGCATCTTGTGGAGACGCCCTTGGTAAGGTCTTGACCGGCAAGCGTCTGGCCGCCCGGATGATTGCAGAGGGAGGACTGGCCGATGAAGTTGCCTCCGTTTCCGGGGCCATCTTGGCAGACATTTTGGTGTGGACTTGGCCCACGTGGGAAGTGCTCCGTGAGCACGGTACCTCGCTGCTCTTTCATGGTCGTCGGCGCAAATCGGCGACGTTCCATTTAAGGCTCTTGCTCGTGCGACGCGGCGAAAGCCTGAAAGTGTGTGGCCGCGTCGGCTCGACGATACGGCTCCCGATTGAGAGGGAACATCGAAGGAGACGTTATGAGTCAGTTTGTGGCTGCTATCTTCCCGAGCGAGGCCATGGCAGTCGAGGCGAGCAGGTTGGTGACCGAGCTTCGCGGAACGGGAATGTCGGTTTATGGCTGGGCGGTCCTTGGCAAAGAAACCCAAGGCAGGATTTCCGTGCTGCACCGCGTGGCCGACACATCGCAAGCGACAGCCGTCGCAGCGCTGATTGGAGCCTTGGCTGGCCTGCCCGCCGGTCCCTTAGGCGCGGTCATGGGCGCCGTCGGCGGCGGGCTGATAGGGATGTCTGCCGATCTGACCGACCGGGGCATTGGACGGGAGCTCGTCGAGAAGGTTTCGCAGGCACTTGCGGCCGGCAACGGCGCAATTATCGCCGATGTCTCATCAGAAGCGAGAGTGCCTTTTGAGACCCGGATGAGGGACCTTGGCGGCACGATTTTGCACACTGCCTAGAGGGATTAAGGTTGAAGTTTTGCTCTTCAGCGGGTTGGGATGTGGGCTCGACAATTTCCAGACGCTGCTACTTTGGCGCAGTTCTGCTACTTGGGGCGATCGAGCCCATGCCGTTTCGCGTAAGGTTCGGCTGCCCACAGACGCTTCGCTTCGTCGATGGTCATGTTCATTCGAACGCGGTCATCCACCGCAACGATCCAATTCGGTGTCACGTACTGGTGCTGGTTCTTGGGAGCTTGGTCCGGCCGGACGATCTTCAAATGTCCCCCTTCGACCTTGTCGACCTTTCCGACGTAAGTGCCATCCCGGTCAACTACCGCCATCCCCTCGATCACGAGGTCAAGCAGGGGACGTCCTTCCGCGCCGTCATATGGGCTCTGAGTCATCGCGTGCTCCATTGCCGTTCATAAGCAGCAGCCTGGCAGCAGAGCGGCAACGGAATCCCAAGCAGCCAGTTCCTATTAGGGCCTGCCTCCGACGGCGTGGCTCGGGAAATGGCGATTCCGTGACGCCATCGCATCTTCGATCCATTGAAGGAGTGCGCTCTCGGGCCTTGCACCCGCGGTCCGTGCGATCAGTTGCCCCTTCTCGACGAGGACGAGGCTGGGGATGCTCTGGACGCCAAACCGCGCGGCCAATGCGTGCTCAGCTTCCGTATCGACCTTGCCCAACCGCAAATGCGGCTCTACCTTCGCCGCTGCCGCCGCGAAGCCCGGCGCCATCTGGCGACATGGCCCGCACCATTCGGCCCAGAAATCGATCAGAAGCGGAATGTCACTCGACGTGGCGTGTTTCTCAAAATTCGCCGCGTTCAGCTCTACCGGATGCCCCTCAAACAGTGAGTTGCTGCATTTTCCGCAACGCCCTCCATCTGCGAGTTTTGCGGCAGGGACGCGATTGAGCGTTGCGCACGCCGGACATGCAATAACAAGTCGTTCTCCATCCATCATATGCCAGTCCTTTCTCTTCGAGTTTGCTGCCAAGTTCCTCAGAAACCCCATGACAATGCGCGCGGCAAACGGCCAACGATGTTGGATCGAGCTATATGATCCGAAGGCTAGTCCGAACACGTTCGCTGCGCTAGCTGCCATCGACCTGACGAGGCGCTCGCGCGGCGGTCTTAAATTGATTGCTGTGCGGTTCCAGACATTGCCGCCAATTACCTCCGCCAACTCGATGTTGTAGGACTGATACCGTTCGTCGCTCGCGGCACTGTGGAGAACACGACGGGCTGGGCCATGGCAGCGCCGGCCGAACTCAGGCTCAGCACGCGAGCAGCGAACAGTGCTGGACGGCTGTCGTAACTACCCTGGCCCATGTTGTTGCGCCGCAGGAAAGTGACTGTCGAACACAATGCGATCTCGGTAATTGCGGGGACTGGCGCCCTGTTCCCTGGCGAGTTTACCGGCAGGATCAAATATTTGGGTAGGAAGCGATTCAGATGACAGAGATTGGCAAGTGCACTTGCACTTTGTGCACGTCCCGCGATGATCCTCACCGCGATCACCGACGACTGCACAGCCTGAGCAAAGCTTTGATTGCGGGAGAGCCTTGCCGCATTTAGGGAACGTAGGACCCAGGAATCCTCGCTCCTGTCCGACAGCCGCCTCGTTGAAGAAGGGGCCGGTCCCGCCTGGAGCCTCCGGCAGGAGGGGACCGCCGGCTCAGGTGGCACCTTGGTTGGGGACGCTCCTTGGAATTCCTCGCCCGGCCTCGGCAGCAATCAAATGCGTAACCTTTGGCTTTTCGCTCAGATAACACTGCAAATGTTCCTGAAGTACGCGATCGGCATTTGTCACCCGCCGATGCTGACGAAGGTGTTCAACCCAGGACTCGACAAGAAATGTCTCCACAAACCGCCGCCTGTTGCTGGTGTCCTCGAA
>JAEZEU010000492.1 GCA_023432885.1 Pseudomonadota bacterium
GAAGGGCTAGTTTCACCGGCGCCTCATGTGTCGCTGTCGTCCCGGCGAAAGCGACCATAGTCACAGCGGGCGGTTGGTAGAACGATTGGAACTTCAGCCTTCGCAAAACTGCATCCGCTGTTATAGGTCGCGCTCGCTGGCCGCTCGCTTGCTCCGGTGAGCGGCGGTTTTTCTTGCCGTTGCCGTCCACACAGGCGGAGCGGCAGCGCCAGGACCAAACGGCTTCACCGTCCGCTGCGAACGTTTCGCCGGCGAGCAAGCTCACCTGACGCAGCAGCGTCCGTCGCATCCCATGCCCAACGCTTCGTGCCGATCGCGAAACGTCCCTCATGTGGGCTCAGGAGACGCGGAGTATTTTCACGAACACCGACTCCGCCAGACCGAACTGTTTGCGCGTCGTGCATAGCGTGCCTGACTTGGCATAGGGGAAAGTCGTGGGAGCCGAAGCGCGTGCTTGGGACGCGACGAGAAAGCAGCAAACGAGGGAACGTCAGCGAATCTGACCTAAGATGCAACGCAAAGTTTTAACTTGCCAGGGTGCGCTTGGATGCGAGAAGATAATCTTCACACCGGGCGGGGAGTATGCCGATGCGTCTGTGGACGCGCCGAATGTTCCAGCGAATTGGCGACCTGGGCGACGTCGAGTTTCTGGCCGCTATGGTTTCCGCAGGTGTTGCTTCCGTCACAGCTCTAGCGTTTACGCTGCTCGGCTAATCCTGCAATGCCAGAATTGCCCCTTACCCCGCGCGAAAAGCAATTGCTCCGGCGCTTGGCGAGAGGAATGCCGGACGCGGCAATAGCGGTTTCTATCGGCGGACGGCCAGATCAAGTGCACGATCAGCGTGTAAGATTGCTCGCCAAGCTGCAAATCGGCTCTGCGGCAGAACTCGCTGAGGCAGCAAAACGGCTAGCACCATGGCCTCACTTAAAATCCGTCCCCTCCGTCGCCGACTGATCCTCGCCCCTGCTTCTTAACGATCTCGAATCCCCTCGTCTGCAATTCAATCAATATGCCCTGCGCCAGGTGCGCGCATTCTTCCGGCTTGATCCAATGCGGGTTCCTCCAATCAGGGTCGTCCTCCCTCGGGTAGCTAACGAACGCCAGCCGAATTGCCGCTTCGATTGCATCGATAGCGTTCTCTGACATGTGGATTCCTCCAAGGCGCCGCGCCGACCAACACCGCCGGATAACGCAATCGATTTGTCGAGCAAGCCTGACAATGTCTCCGCTCACCTCACGCAATCACCATCTTGGACAAAACAAGCGGCTATTGATCTAGATCAAACATTCAAATTAGCAGCACCGAAAATCTCGCAACGTTTCGCGATGCACTGTTAGGACACGCGGCTCGAGCCAATGAGAGCGCATCGGCTTCGCCCCGAACGTCACCGGCAAAGAGCTAGATTGCAGGAAGGATGCAACGTGATCAGAGCGGTTCTCGGAATATTTATCGTCCTCGCGCTCCTGTTCATGGCGGATCAGGAGTTCACCGATGGGCGCTACACCCGTAAGGCCGAGAAAGTGGCGATCAAGATCCGGACCGCCATTGGAATTTAGTCTGGATGCTCGAAGCACGCAGGGGTCACGTGCGTGTTTGGGATGGCCAAGGCAGTCGGCCAGCGATCCAGATCCCATTGATCTTCATCAGCCTTTGAAGGATTGCAAGACCAGGCCATTGGCCCATGGCGCTGAACTCCCGCCTGAAGTTACATCGAAGGGATCTGGAGCCGCGAACTATGTCGGCGGTGACCGCCGATGTTACTTCGGAAGACACTCCACATTGTAGGCAATGATGACCTGCGCCGGATCGGCCTTGCCGATACTCTTGAGGTCTTCAAGACCGCTCCGCAGCTTCGCTCCAGCCTCCTTCAGGCTACCTTCAAGTCTCGCCTTGGCTATCTTGCATCGCTCTTCATTCGAGAACTCCTGAAACACCACGGTTGGGAAGAGCCTCCACTCTGCTTTGTCGTTCGTCGCGGCCGGACTGACAGAGTAGGAAAAGACGTACATCAGAACCCACATCCGCATGCTCCACATTTGATGCGATGGCAGCAATAGCGTCGCCGCCGAACCGTGCCACTAGCTCGCCTACAGGGACCTCATCGACTTCCGTTGATCTACATCAACTTCCCGGGTCGCCAGCGCCACACTCTGCTTCTTCTGGACAGAACGCCCACAGGGAGGAACGCGCCATGCTTCGCACTATTCTCGCTGCTCTGGCAGCGCTCGTTCTCATAACGGTTTGCCTGATTCCCGATGACGCCGAAGCGCGCCGTGGAGGAGGTGGCGGTGGTTTCCGGGGCGGAGGCGGAGGCGGTTTCCGGGGCGGCGGGATGCATGCAGGACGCGTTGGCGGGGCTGGCAGATTCCACGGCACCGGTTATCGCTTTGCCGGAGGCGCGCGTCCGGTACATCCGATAGCCGGTCGCCCGGGACGTCCAATCGCCGGCCGTCCGGGCTATCCGGGCCGTCCAATCGCGGGCCGTCCCGGTCGTCCAATCGCGGGCTATCCCGGTTATGGTGGTGGTTACTACCGTCCGGGCTGGGGCTATGGCGCGGCTGCAGTCGGCGCCGCCGCGGCGGCCGGAGCTTATGGCGGCTACTATTACGGGAACTACGGCTGCTACTACGACCAATACGGCCGGTACATCTGCCCGCAACAGGGCTATTATCCGTATTGACGCCGCGAAGGCGGGATGGCGGCGCCTCGCCGCCGTCCCATCGGGCAGACCGTCCGGCGGTATGAAAAGCAGGAGGGGCCAGGCACAGATGCGAGCATTTCCGCGATGCGAATTGCCGCGCCCGCACTGATCTTTTCGCTGATGACAGCGCCGAGCGCCGGGATGGAGATCTCGCGCATTGCGAACTGCAACGGCGGAGACGTGCTGAAACTGCGCGGAGACGTCAAGGCCGGCGACTATGTAAAGTTTCGATCCCAGTTTGGCGGTCAGCGACGCATTGTCGGGCTGGACCTCGATTCGCCCGGCGGCTCCCTTCGAGAAGGCGTTCGCATTGCGATGCTGACACGCCAAAAGCGGCTTTCGACCTACGTGGCGAAGGAATGCGATTCTGCCTGCGCGTTCATCTTTCTGCTTGGCAGGAAGAGATATGCTTCCGGCGAGGCCAAGATCGGCGTTCACGCTGTCGGCAACGATTACGGCAGCGAGGATAACGGCACCATCCGCGACACGATCTATTTTGCCAGGCTGTCCGCGAAACTCGGCATTCCCAGCTCCACCATCGGAAAGATGGTGACGACCCCGCCCGGCAAGATAGCGTTCCTCGACCGAGGCGACCTGTTGGCCCTGAAGGTCATCATGCGGAATCCCTTTCTGGACAAGTCCGGCAATGGCAATCATGGCTGCAACGCCGATCCGGGCGAAGTGGCGACACGCCAATCGCGCCCGTCAGGACTTCCTATGGACCGGAAAGCCGCGGGGGCAAGCGCACCAGCTTTGCACGCCCGGCCGGCCGCGGCGGAGCGGCGCCTCGTTGACGCACCTCCAGGCGGCCTGATCCAGATCAACGCCGCGCGCTCCCGCGCAAGCAAATGAACGTCATTCCATTGAACAGAGCTTTGATATGAAGTGGTTTACCCCGTTGTTGGGCATTGCACTCGCCCTTGCCGGTCAGGATGCCCTAGCCAAGAGCCGTTTGACCGATCCCCTGAAAATCGCGCGAGAGTGCAAGAGCGAGGCGGAGCTTTTCTGCAAAGGCGTGCGTGCCGGCGGACAGCGCATCGTGACCTGCCTCAGAGCACAGGCCACCGCGCTCTCACCGGCCTGCTCGGACGCGCTCAGGTCGGCGGCCGAATAAATCAAGCGGGCAGCCGCGCATCCGGCCGGCCCAGCTCAGCACCGCCAAGGAAGGGGGGATGCATCAGGCGCCGCCGCTCGCCCACAATTTGCGGACGAAGCAGACGACGGGCAAAACAAAAGGCCCTGGACGAGCCAGGGCCTTTGCAATCGACCGGCACTTCGATCAGTAGCGCGCGGTCACCGGCGCAGTATACCCCCCGAACCGGTAGTTGAGGCGCAACGTCACCATATCCACGTCTTGTCGGATGCGGTCGCTGACGATGACTGCAAGGCGCGGATCGATCCCGTTCGTGAACGTCGCGTCGGCATTTCCCATCCAGAGATGGTTGTATTCGACACCAATCGACCAGTTGGGTGCAAAGCCATACTCGAAGCCAACGCCCAGGGTCCCGCCCCACCGCGTCGTATCAGCCGAGGCCAAATTGATCCCGGTGAACGTATCGAATACCTCGAGCCGGTTGCCGGTCACTGCCGCGCCGCCCTTGACATAGAGCAGGGCCGCATTCCACGCCCAGCCGAGCTGAGCCGTGAACAGGCCGATGGCATCGGTCTTCACCCGAGTTGAGATCGTCGGATCGAATATGCTGACACGTGTGTTGCTGAGATCTGCCCAATCGCCTTGAGCTTCCAATCCGAAGACGAATTGGTTGCTCTGCCAGCGATATCCGATTTGCCCGCCGACGAGGCCGCCCGAACGGTTAGAGCACTCTCCGTCGAAAGGACCGGCGACCAGCATAAAGTCCAGGCAATTGCGGCTGTTGCCCCATCCTCCATTGATGCCGACGTAGAAGCCGCTCCAGTTGTAGATCGCTGGAAGCGGCGCCGGCGGCGGGGCCTTGACGGCCATGTCAGCAGCGGATGCTGACGTTGCAAAACCAAGTGCGGCAATTCCAACTAAAAGGCGCAGTTTGTTCATTTGTCCCTCCACTCGGCCCCGCCCTGTGGTGGCCGACAAGAATCGAAGTACCGGCGCATTCCACTTTTGATTGTACATAACGGGCGCGCTACTGCTGGACCCCGGTGGCAACAGCCGATTTTTCAATTGTGTCGAACGACAGGAAGAAAATGGCGCTATGCACGATTCTGAACATATGAGAGCGAAGGGCCTATGA
>JAEZEU010000518.1 GCA_023432885.1 Pseudomonadota bacterium
CCTTCCTGGGCTTGGCGGCCGGCTTGGCCCTGGCTGGCGCCAACGGATGCGGCGGGAGTACCGGCGATGCCGGTGGCAGGTCGATGCCGGGCGCAGCGCCGTCGCGGGCGATCGGCGGCGCGTCGCGCATTGGAGACGACAGCATGTCGCCGAAGGAATCGCCGAGCGCGGTGATATCCCCCTGCGGGCGGGCAAAGCCTGCCGGCTTCCCCTTGGCCGGGCGACGCCGGAACATGCCGAGTAAATCCACCATCCCGCTTCGCTCAGCCTTTCACAGTGACGCCAGCGCAACGCCCGCCGCGAGATTTCGATTCGCCCCCGGCGCGAACCATGAATGAATGGATGCCCCTTGCCCAGCGGAACACACCCGAAAGGCGCGTCACCAGCCGCCAACCGCCGCGGGCTAGATACAGGCTCCCATCGGCCGCTTCAACCTCGCGCCTCGCGACGAATCCACAAGCGATTGATTTTACTTCTGTTTGCCCGGAATGAGCGACGGCAGCCCCGGCGCCGGAGCGGGCGGCCCGCCCTTGGACGACCCGCAGCCCTCCGAGCCCTGGATGAACAGGGCCTGCACCCGGCCGGAATCGGATTCCACCCGCGACACGCCGGTGGTCATGTCGACGACCAGCCGGTCACCGCGCAGTACGTTCTTGCACTGCGTCAGCACCACGCCGCCGGACATGGTGATCTGATTGGCCCTGGTGTCGAACACCGCAAGATCGCCGGTGACGACCTGGTCCTTTTGCGTGACCACCACGCTGCCGCGCGCTTCGAGCCGCTTGATCGAGGAGCTGCCGCCGGGGCCGGGCGTTGCCGACTGCATCGGTGCGGCGCTGGCGGCCTTCGCGCCCTTCTTGGGTTGTTGCGGCGGCGGCTGATCCGGTGCAGGGCCCTGATCGTAGAAGACGACCAGCGTTTTCGAGTTCATCGTGGTGTCGCCCTGCACCACCTTCACATTGCCGGAGAAGGTCGCCTCTTTCTTCTTGTCGCGCACTTCCAGCGCTGCCGCCTCGATCTGAATCGGCTTGTCGCGGTTCTGCGAAAAGCCCTGCATCGCATTGGGCACGCCCTGCATCGAGTTCTGCGCCCCCGCTCCGCTGCAAGGGGCGAAAGCAAGCACGAGCGCAAGCGCGTACAATCTGCGCGCGGTCCGCCGGTCACGATTGCGGGAGAAAGGCTGCATCGTCAGAATCACTTCGCGCCGGCGGATTTTCCGCTGCCGGCGATCGACCGCGTCTTCGGCGGTTCCGCAGGCTCGGCCGGCTGCGGCTCTGCCGCCGCCGGCTGATCCATCGTCAGGTTCATCACCACATTGCCCTCGAAGCGCACGATCTCGCCGCTGTTGATGATCTTCAAGCCATCGGCCACCAGCGTGCCGTTGAGCAGCTTGACGTCGACATGCTCGTTCGACGTCACCATGCCCTTGTTGATGTCGATCAGCGCCTGCGTGAGCGTTGCCTCATAGCCGGTGGAGGACTGCAGGAAGACGTCCTTCTTCAGCTCGAGCATCTGCTGCTTGTTGTCGAAGAAGCCGGTGCGCGCATCGAGCGTGACGCTGGAGCGGTCTTCCATCATCACTTTGGCGCGGATCAGGCGAAGCTCGACATTGTCGGGATTGGTGAGGTCCTGGATCGCCGCCTTGGCCCGGAGTTCGTAGGGGCGACGGTCGGTCGAGAAGCCGGCGAGATGCGGATTTTCCATGGTGATCTTGGTGCCGGAAACCACGAGATTGTCGATCGCCACCGGCAGCTTGGGCATCAGGATGCGGAACGGGTTGAAGACCGACACGAAGAGCACGCCGGTCATCGCCAGAATCACCGCCACCGGTACCGCGATGCGCAGGATGCGCACCAGGCGGCTGTGGCGCGCTGCAACCGCAAAGCGCGCCTCCAGTGTCGCATCAAAGGTCTGGTTCTGGACGAAGTTCACCGCGGCTCCAGGAAACGGAATCGGTCCCGACCGCCGAGGGGCCCGAAAATCAGGGCCATACTACCCCGCCCGGCCGCACATTGCAGCCAGGGCACGATCCGGAAAAGTGGCCCCCGGTTTTCCGATGCCCCAACAAAAATGGGGGTTGGGTCACCAAAGTGACGGAAACAGGGCGGATTCGCCCTGCGACGCATTAACTCAGACCCGCGTCCATGCTCAGGAATGCGCAAAAATGTCCTCGGCCTCCCAGCCCTGCAGGTCGAGCCTGGCGCGGGAGGGGAGGAACTCGAAACAGGCCTTGGCGAGGTCCGTGCGGCCCTCGCGCGCCAGCATCGGGTCGAGCTTTTCGCGCAGCGCATGCAGATGCAGGACGTCGGAAGCGGCATAGGCAAGCTGCGCCTCGCTCAGGGATTCCGAACCCCAGTCGCTCGACTGCTGCTGCTTCGAAAGCTCGATATTGAGCATCTCGCGCACGAGGTCCTTCAGCCCGTGACGGTCGGTATAGGTGCGCGACAGCCGCGATGCGATCTTGGTGCAGTAGACCGGCTGCGGCATCACCCCGAAGGCGTGATAGAGCGCGGCAAGATCGAAGCGCGCGAAGTGAAAGATCTTCGTGATGGCCGGATCGGCCAATAGCTTCTTCAGGTTCGGCGCGTCGGTATGCCCCTTCGGCACCTGCACGATATCGGCCGAGCCGTCGCCATTCGACATCTGCACCACGCAGAGCCGGTCGCGATGCGGATTGAGCCCCATGGTCTCGGTGTCGATCGCCACCGAAGTCGTGTAGCGCGAAAGATCGGGCAGGTC
>JAEZEU010000534.1 GCA_023432885.1 Pseudomonadota bacterium
GCCCTCCGCATTCCACCACACCCGGCGCGGATGGCCGTCGACTTCCGTCTCCGACATCGCAGCCTCGGGAAGCCCATGCAGGTCGAGCCACTGCTTGACGATCTCGTCGGCATTGCCAGGATGCACAGTGCGGTCTTCGCTGCCGTGCCACACCGACAGCCTCGGCCAGTCCCCGCGATGAGGCGAGGCCTGACGCACGAGATCGCCAAGTTCGCGCGCGGGCCGCGCGGAGGATGACATCATGCCGCTCAGCGCCTCGCGCACATTGCCGGCAATGCCGAACGGCAGGCCGGCAATCACCGCACCGGCCGCAAACACTTCCGGATAGATGGCGAGCATTGCCGACGTCATGGCGCCGCCGGCGGAAAGGCCGGTGATGTAGATGCGGCGGGGGTCGATGTCGTGGTCGTGGATCATCTTGTCGATCATCCGTCGGATGGAGGCGGCCTCGCCCCGATCGCGACCGACATCTTCCGGATTGAACCAGTTGAAGCAGGCGTTGGCGTTGTTCACCTCCTGCTGCTGCGGCATCAGGAGCGCAAAGCCGTAGCGTTTGGCCAATGTCGACCAGCCGGCACCATGATCGTAACTTCTCGCGTTCTGGCCGCAGCCGTGCAGCACGACGACCAACGCCGGCCGTTTTGCCAGATCCGGCGGCAGATAGCTGAACATGCGGAGCGCACCGGGATTTTCTCCGAAATCCGGGATCTCGGCGAGCGGGCTTTGCACTTCGAGCGGCCGGCCACGGCCGTACAATCCGAAGCCTTCAAAATGAGCCAGCTTCGGAAGGCGGCGCAGGAAGTCGATATTGGCGGCGAGCGGGCGCAACGGCAGCCTCTGAGAGTCCTGTTTCTATACGCTAGGTGTCAGAAATAGTTGCTGCGGCGCGAAATAAAAAGGTCGCCCTGACGGTTCCCGCTGAAATCCTGGTGAAGTGCTAATTAGGCATCACGCCGCGCATCCATGACAGGAATGCCGCGGAGGTAACGATCGCGAGAGCGAACAGTGCCGAAGAAATGAACAGCGCGGGACGCGCGCCGAGCGCGCTTTCAGCTGCAAAGAATGCCGCGCCGATCACGGCGACGCCTGCGGCATTGGCGATCTGTGTCGTCGTGCCGTAGATGCCGGATGCGGAGCCAGCCGCGTGAGGCTTGACGCTTGCGAGCACCGCGCTCGACAGCGGCGCCATCACCAAGCCTTGGCCGTAGCCGAATACGGTGAGCACCAGTGCGAGCAATGCGGCAGACGGCGCCGCCGTGCAGGCGACGGCCGCGGCGAGCGCGGCAAGTCCGGCAACCTGCAACGCGCAGCCCTCGATCAGCACCAACGTGCCGCGATGCCTGGCGCGCGCTCCGCTATGGCGCGAGGCGGCCACGAAGGCGAACGCCAGCGGCAGGAAGACGAGACCTGCCGATAGCGGCGGGATGTGCAGCGCCTTCTGCATGAACATGGTGATGACGAGATAGAACGAGAGATTGGCAAAGAAGAAAAAGAACACAGCCGCCAATCCGCGCAGGAAGGCGCGCTCGGCGAGCAGCGCAAGATCGATCAGCGGCATCCCGCCGGTTGCGGCGACGCGCCGCTCGACCTTGAGGAAGAAGGCGACGATGGCAACGCCCGCAGCCATCACCAGCCACAGCCACCCCGCCCAGTGCACATCATGCCCGAACAGCAGCGGGCCGATCAGGCACAGCAGGCCCGCGAACAGCACGAAGGCGCCCTGAACGTCGAGCTGCGTGCCGGCGCGCCGCGGCACCGACGGGACGATCCACAGCGCCGCGGCAATGATCGATATTCCGAAGGGCACGTTGACAAAGAACACGCTGCGCCAGCCGAGGCCGGCGAGATCAACCGTCACCAACAGACCGCCAAGCGCGAAGCCGGCGGCACCCGCCAGGCCAAGCACGATGCCGTAGATCGCGAACGCACGCGCACGCGCGGAATCCGCAAAGAGAAGGTGCAGCGTGGCCAGCACCTGCGGCGCCATCAGCGCCGCGGTCGCACCTTGCGCGAGGCGCGCCAGGATCAATTCGGGGCCGGATTGCGCCAGGCCGCACCACAACGAGGTCAGCGTGAAGCCTGCGACACCCAAGATGAAGATATTTTTGGTGCCGAAGATATCGCCGAGGCGCCCGCCGGTGACGACCAGGGTGGCATAGGCGATCAGATAGATCGCAACGACAGCCTCGATCTCGGCGGGGCTGGTCTTGAGTTCGGTCGCGATCGTCGGGATAGCAACATTGACGATAAAGGCGTCAACCCCGAACATGAATTGCGCCGATACGACGATCGCGAGCACCCACCAGCGACGCGAGGTGTCGGCCGGCGTCTTGACCATTTGATGCATGCGAGGCCCTTTGATTCGCGCCGCTCAAAATGGCAGGAACCGGTCATGCCGGCGATTACGTCGCGGGTAATGATGCAAAATCGCTGAACGCGGCGCTTACGAACTATTCCGGCCAGGGTGCCCGGCACGGCCAGTGATAGCGCTCGGCCAGCGCATCGAGCAGGGCATCAACGACCGCCTCGCCGTCATTGCCATTGGTCATGACGACCGCTCCCTGGCTGCTTGCGGGACAGGAGACCAGACCGCTGCGGAATCCGAGATTGTTGCCGCGCTTCATGGCGATGCGCTGCCCGCCTTCTCCGTTCAGCGCAACGCCGACGCCGTAGCCGAGACCGTCGACGGAGGAGAGCATCGCGGCCAATCCGCTAGCACCGAACACTGTATTGATCTTGCCCCTGTATGCGTCGCTCATGGCCAGGATGGTCCTGGCCAGATCCGCCGGCGTCGACCACAGGCCCGCGGCGGCATATTCGGGATAGACATGCCAGCCGCCTTCGATCGCGCGGCCCGCATCATCATGCGCCAGTGCGAAAAACGCCTGCTGCGACTTGTCCGGCGGCTGGAAGAAGCCGGAGCGCGTCATCGCCAGCGGACGCAGGATCAGCCGCCCGGCCAGAGCATCGAAGGCTTCCCCGGCCGCGTCTTCCATCGCGACCTCCGCGACCTGACAGCCGCCGCCGGAGTAGACCCGCGCTGTGCCCGGCGGCCTGACGATGCGGACCGGCGGCGAATTGGCAGGCGAAGCGCCCTCAAGAATCTCGATGTCGGTCGGCAGCGACGTACCCGCGGCATAGCCGAGATACCCCGGCACATTGCAGCCTGCGGTCATTCCGAGAAGCCGCCGCAGCGTCACCGGCCCTTGCGATTTTTCGGGAAGCGGTGGCAGCTTCCAGCGCTTCAGGTAGAGCGCGACATCTGCATCGAGCGAAACCTTGTCCGATGAGGCCAGCGCAATTGCCGTCATGCCCGCCACCATCTTGGAGATCGATGCGGCCTGATAGGCCGTCGTGGGACCGACGCGTTCGCCGCGCGCGGCGCTCCGATAACCGCGCTGCGCGAGGCTCACGCGCCCGCCTTCGACCAGCGCGACGCTGATCGATGGCACCTGTCTGCGCTCACGCTCGCGATCGAAGGAGGCCACGATGTCGGCCAGCGATTTCGCCTCGGCGCCGAGCGCATGCGAGCCTGAGGCGAGCGCCGCAACGCCGCCCGCCATCACAGCGCGACGTGTAAACGCAACTTTGCCCGCGCTGTGCTCAGCCATACTCTGCCCCCGGCGGCCACTGGCCCAGTCTATTCCAAGACCTTGTTTCTACAAATTCCACGGCATGGAGCGCCCTGCCCGGCGCATTGCCGCCACGCGGCCGCAAGCATTGAAAGACCGGAGAGGCTGGTCCTACAATGGGTTACGAAAATCAACACGAAACGTAAGGGAAATTCCATGGCGCGCCTGAAGTTCGGAGCCTTTCTCGCCCCGCATCACCCGATCGGCGAGCATCCGATGCTGCAATTCCGTCGCGATCTTGCTTTCGTCGAGCAGCTCGACGAGCTCGGCTACGACGAGTTCTGGTGCGGCGAACACCATTCTTCGGGCTGGGAAATGATCGCCTCGCCGGAAATGTTCCTGGCCGCGGCCGGCGAGCGCACCAAGCGCATCAAGCTCGGGACCGGCGTGATCTCGCTGCCCTATCATCATCCCTTCAACGTGGCGCAGCGCATGGTGCAGCTCGACCACATGACGGGGGGACGCGCCATTTTCGGCTCCGGCCCCGGCGCGCTCGCCTCCGATGCGCACACGCTCGGCATCGACCCAATGACGCAGCGCGACCGTCAGGACGAGGCGATCGCCGTCATCCGCCGCCTGTTCAACGGCGAACGCGTCACCGTCAAGAGCGACTGGTTCGTGATGAACGACGCCGCGCTGCAGATCCTGCCCTTGCAGGAGGAGATGCCGTTCGTGGTGGCCTCGCAGATCTCGCCCTCGGGAATGACGCTCGCCGGCAAATACGGCATCGGCATCATCTCGCTGGGATCGATGTCGACGCAGGGGCTGATGGCGCTGCCGCAGCAATGGCAGTTCGCCGAAGACGCGGCCAAGAAGGCCGGTACCACCGTGAGCCGGGCCAACTGGCGCGTGCTGCTGTCATGGCACATTGCCGAGACGCGCGAGCAGGCGCGGCGCGAGGCCGGCGCCGGCCTGATGCGCTGGCACAACGAATATAACGTGGGCACGTTGCAGCGGCCGGGCCTCACCGCATTCTCCTCGCCCGATGAAGCCGTGGACAAGACCGCCTTCGTGGAAGGCGCGGTCTCCACCATCGGCACGCCCGATGATCTGGTGAAGACCATCAAGAACGTGATGCAGGTCTCCGGCGGCGTCGGCGCTGTCATCGGCTTTGTCCATGACTGGGCCAATCCGGAGAACACCCGCCGCAGCTGGGACATGGTGGCGCGCTACGTCATCCCGGAGATCAACGGCTACATCACCAAGCTGCGCGAGAGCCAGAAATTCCTGATCGAGAATCGTGCCGTGTTCGAGCGCGCAGGCCAGGCCGTGATGGCAAAGATCATGGAGAACGAGAAGGCCGCCGCCGCGCTTCAGCAAACCGGCCCCGGCCGCATCGCGATTCCGGCCGTGAACGCTCCGGACTTGCAGAAGGAAGCAGCGAAGCGAAAGGCGTAACGATGCGCCGGGGTTGGCCGACCGCATCCGCCGCAGCTCAACGGACGGACGCGGAAGGCTAGCCCATCGTCTTCGTCGCGAGCAGAAGCCTCGTCGCGCCGTTTGAGCGCGCCAGAGAGGCCTTGCAGCACGGACGCAGCCGGCTATCTTCAGCAGGGACCATTACGCGCCCGACCAACCGGAGCGATTGCCATGTCGATGCAGAGTGTGGCCAACCCTGTTTACAATTTCGTGCCGCCGAAGCGCAACTCGCTCACGCATATTCCCGGCAACGAGGGCTGGCCGGTGGTCGGCAATACGCTGCAGGCCCTTGCCGATCCCAAGGGGCATATCGCGCGCAACGCTGCCAAATACGGCCTCGTCCACCGCAACCATCTGTTCGGGGAAACCAGCATTGCGCTGCTCGGTCCCGAGGCCAACGAGCTCGTGCTGTTCGACCAGGCGCGGCAATTCTCTTCCACGCTCGGCTGGGGTGGCCTCCTCGGCCTCTTGTTTCCACGCGGGTTGATGCTGATGGATTTCGAAGAGCATCGCCTGCATCGCCGCGCGCTGTCGGTTGCGTTCAAGTCCGGGCCGATGAAATCGTACCTGGCCGACCTCGACCGCGGTATTGCCGCCCGGATCAGGCAATGGAAAGCGCAGCCGGGCGAGATGCTGATGTATCCGGCAATGAAGCAGCTCACGCTCGACCTTGCCGCGACATCGTTCCTCGGCACCGATATCGGGCCGGAGGTCAACGAGATCAACCAGGCTTTCATCGACATGGTGGCGGCGTCCGTGGCGCCGATCCGCCGCC
>JAEZEU010000190.1 GCA_023432885.1 Pseudomonadota bacterium
AAAGCGCATCCGCTCTTCCACGGCACAGGTCTCCTTCCACCCCATCGGCAAGTCCTCCCTTGCCGATCAGTTGACCTGTTACCCATGTCGCCGGTCTATTCTGTTACCTATGTAGCCGGTTAGGACCCGCAAATCGACCTCTCCCGAAGGGAGAGGTGGATCGAGTTTGTCGGACTATCGATTCAACCAAATGCCATTGGGCATTAGCTTTCCGTCATTCCGGGGCGCGCGCGAACGCGAACCCGGCATCTCGCCCAACAGGCTACCTCTCCGGATCACGCGCAAGCGCGTGTCCCCAACGGCGGCAAAGATCAAGCCACCTTGGCCTTGAGATGGCGGAACATGTTGCCGCGCGCCTCGTCGTCCATCTCGGACTTGAAGGTGAACTTGTCCTTCAGCGCGATCGCCTTGGCGGCGGCGGGCCGAGCCGAAATCTCGTCCACGAGGCGCTTGACGTTCGGATATTTCGCCGCGGCTTCTTCGCCCATCACGAATGCGGCCATCCGCGCCCAGCCCCACAGCGCCATGTCGACGATGGTATAGCTGTCGCCCACCATGTATTTGCGCCCCGCCAGGTGATCGTTGAGCACGCCATAGTGTCGCTGCGCCTCGAACTGATAGCGGTTGTGAGAATAGTCGTGGTTCTGGTCCTTCGGTGCGAAATGCTTGAAATGCACCGCTTGCCCCGAATAGGGCCCGATGCCGGTTGCCACGAACATCAGCCACGACAGCATCTGCGCGCGGTTCTGCGGCGTATTGGCGGGTAGGAATTTGCCGGTCTTCTCCGCGAGGTAGAGCAGGATGGCGTTGCTGTCGAACACGACCACGCCGTCATCGTCGATCGCCGGCACCTTGGCGTTCGGATTGATCCTCAGGAATTCCGGCTTGAATTGGTCGCCCTTGCGGGTGTCGACCGCGACGGCTTCGAACGGCAGGCGGGACTCTTCGAGGAACAGTGCCACCTTGGTCGGGTTGGGCGAACCGTTGAAATAGAATTTGAGCATGAAGCCTCCCCAGCTCTTGTTGTGGTTTGAAACGGACGCAGCGGGCGCCTGCCGCGGACGGGACGTATCTGCGCTGGTTCCACAGGCGGTGCAACCGAAGACTTCGTGAATGTCCTACGCGCGAAAGCGAGGTTCGCTTCAATTATCTGCCGGGCCCCGCTTCAACAGCAGGTCGCGTCTTGGGTCGTCACAGGCGGGGACGCTGGCAGCCGCCGGCCGCACAGGCGCGGACGCGAAAGCAGAGGATCGGCGCCGCAGGGCGGGCTCAGCCCGCCGCCATCCCGGCGCGGATTTCGGCGCGCAGCTCGTCGATCAGCCTGAGACCGCCCTTGGTCTCGACATGCCAGAAGGTCCAGCCGTTGCAGGCTTCCGCACCCTGCGCGACCGCGCCCATGCGGTGGATCGAGCCGACCTTGTCGCCGAGCATGATGGCGCCGTCGGCGCGGACCAGGGCGCTGTGGCGCTTGCGTGCATCGACGAGCTTGGCGCCCGGCGTGATCATGCCGCGCTCGACCAGTTCGGAGAAGGCGACACGGGGCGCTTCGCGCGCGGTCATGAAGGGGGCGAGGGTTGCTTCAGGTAAGGGCTCGACTGCGGCGATGCGCGCCTCTGCCGCCTTGGCATAGGCGGAATCGCGCTCGAAGCCGATATAGCTGCGGTTGAGACGCTTGGCCACGGCGCCGGTCGTACCGGTGCCGTTGAAGGGATCCATTACGACGTCGCCCGGCTTCGAGGACGACAGCAGCACGCGCGCCAGAAGCCCCTCCGGCTTCTGGGTCGGGTGCACCTTCTTGCCGTCCTTGCCCTTGAGGCGTTCCTCGCCGGTGCAGAGCGGAATCAGCCAGTCTGAGCGGGCCTGCACGTCCTCGTTGGCGGCCTTCAGGGCCTCGTAGTTGAACGTATAGCCCTTGGCCTTTTCGTCGCGCGCAGCCCAGATCATGGTCTCGTGCGCGTTGGTGAAGCGGCGGCCGCGGAAGTTCGGCATCGGGTTGGACTTGCGCCACACGATATCGTTGAGGACCCAGAAGCCGAGGTCCTGCATGATCGCGCCGACGCGGAAGATGTTGTGATAGGAGCCGATGACCCAGATCGTCGCCGACGGCTTCATCACGCGGCGGCAGGCGAGCAGCCAGGCGCGGGTGAAGTCGTCGTAGGCTGCAAAGGAGGAGAACTTGTCCCAGTCGTCGTTGACGGCATCGACATGCGATTCGTCGGGACGCTTGAGGTCGCCCTTGAGCTGCAGGTTGTACGGAGGATCGGCGAAGACGAGATCGACGCTGGCTGCCGGCAGCCTCGACATCCCGGCGACACAGTCGCCAACAATGATGCGATGGCTCGGGGCAGACTCAAATTTAGTGCGGGGCGCCTTTGCAGACGCCCCGCGACGCGACACAACCATGATTCAATTACTCTGACTCAGGCGACGCTGTCGGCGACGCGGGACTAAACAACCGACTGGCGATACATTGACCGGGCAAAGTAAAAATCGACTTAAAGCACGACGCTCGCGCGCGAGATCGGCTCGTGCCTCCGGCGCGGACCGATGCAAGCCGAGTGCCCTAGGCAATAATTGCCGGGCGGGTTATTGATTAACGCAATGGAAATTTTACCTCTGTGCGGAGTTACCTCGTGCTTGCAGCGCACAAGGATTGAAATGAGGGGAAACCGCCATGCGTTACGATGATTTCCGCCGCAGCGACGAGATTGAAGACCGTCGCGGCGAAAGCGGCGGCGGCATGGGCGGCGGCTTCGGCATTCCGATGGGCGGCGGCGGCCTTGGCATCGGGACCATCATCGTGCTGGGCCTGCTCGGCTACGCCTTCGGCATCGATCCGCGCATCCTGATTGGCGGGGCGGAAATTCTCACCGGCGGCAGCCAGGCGCCGAGCTACCAGACCGACCGCCCCTCGGGCCAGCGCAAGACCGGCGCGCCAACCGACGAGATGGGCAGCATGATCGCCGGCATCCTCGGCGAAATCGACGACCGCTGGAGCGAGATCTTCAAGGCCGACGGGCGCACCTACACCGGCCCCAAGATCGTGCTGTTCCGCAATGCCACCAATGGCGGACGCTGCGGCATGGCACAGTCGGCGATGGGACCGTTCTATTGCCCGCCGGACCGGACGATCTATCTCGACACATCCTTCTTCCGCGAGGTCGAGACACGTTTCCGCGGCTGCTCAGGCAATGCCTGCAAGTTCACCGCGGCCTACATCATCGCGCATGAAGCCGGCCACCATATCCAGAATCTGCTCGGCATCCTGCCGAAGGTGACGCGGGCGCAGCAGCAGGTGGGCAGCAAGGCGGAAGCCAACGCGCTGCAGGTCCGGGTCGAGTTGCAGGCGGACTGCCTCTCCGGCGTCTGGGTCAACCGCGAGGAGAAGAAGCGGCCGGGCTTCATCGAACCCGGCGACATCGATGCGGCGCTGCGGACGGCGACGGCCATCGGCGACGACACGCTGCAGCGCCAGGCGACGGGCAGGGTGGTGCCTGACAGCTTCACCCATGGCTCGGCCGCGCAGCGCAAGCAGTGGTTCATGACCGGCTATCAGCAGGGCAACGTCGCCGCCTGCAATACGTTCGGCAACGCATCGCTGTAGCTGACCATGTCCATCGACGAGACCAAGCCATTCGTGCCGCTCAACATCGCGGTGCTGACGATTTCCGACACGCGATCGCTCGCGGACGACAAGTCCGGCACGACGCTCGCCGACCGTCTCACCGCCGCCGGCCACAGGCTGGCGGCGCGGGAGATCGTCACCGACGATGTCGAGGCGATCCGCGCCGTGGTGAACCGATGGATCGCCGATGGCGGCATCGACGCAGTCATCACGACGGGCGGCACCGGCTTTACCGGTCGCGACGTGACGCCGGAGGCGATCGAGCCGTTGTTCGAAAAGCGGATGGATGGTTTCTCCATCGCCTTCCACATGCAGAGTCATGCCAAGATCGGCGCGTCGACCGTGCAGAGCCGCGCCACGGCAGGCGTCGCCAACGCGACCTTCATCTTCTGCCTGCCGGGCTCGCCCGGCGCCTGCCGCGACGGCTGGGACGGCATTCTGGCGGCCCAGCTCGATTACCGCACGCGGCCCTGCAACTTCGTCGAGATCATGCCGCG
>JAEZEU010000587.1 GCA_023432885.1 Pseudomonadota bacterium
GCGAAGGACAGCTCATCGGTTTCAGAAACTGGTGATCCGGACGTGGCGTGGCTTCTACGAGCCCTGCTCCCTCAGTTCGAGCGTAACCAGTCTCGCCAGCAGTGTAGCCGGGTAAAGCTGGCCGATGACGCTCTCGATGTTGCACAGGCTGCGTGCGATCGGGTGGACCGGAACGATGTCGCCATAGCCCGTCGATGTCAGCGTGACGAAGCTTAGATAGAAAACCGAATTGGCGAGGCCAGGATCATCCTGGAAGCTGATCCCCTTGAAGGCATCGGGAACGGAAAGACCGACGAACACGAACAGGGTTCCAAACGCTATGGCTATCAGGAAGTACAGCAGAACGGCGCCGACAATGCGGTGATACGTGACCTTGCCCCGACGGAAGACCGCCTGGGCCACTACCGCTCCGAGGGTCACCGAAATGGCCAGCCAGGCGCCGGCCAGCAGATACAGATTGTAGGGCCAGGGATAGAACAGCCGCATGATGAAGACGATCACGTTCGCGGCGAAGGCAATGGACATCACGACCAGTTCCGCCGGGTGATCGGAAATGATCAACATGCCGCCAATAACCGCCAGCAGTGCTGCAATTGCAAAAGCTTGAAACACGAAAATTCCGAGCGCCTGCAACGGTGCGAACACGAATATCGTGAACGCCATCAATATCGCGAGCAACGAGAGCAAGCGGTCGCCGTAGGTGCGCCGCAATTGGCGCATCCCGTAGACTGGATTTGGCATTGCGGCACTCCTGGTTCCGTTGCGGAGCGCTGGTAATAGGTGCAATGCCGACAACTGCCTATTGATCTACGTCAATTCGGGAAGGCGCACGCCAAGGGACACGATCTCCGGGAATCGCAGTGATCTAGCTTCACTCGCGGTAACGGTGGGCGCCACGCACGGTCAAGGAGTTCGTCCTGGCCCGGTGACCGCTCAGCTGCCCTTGCGCCCGCGTTGCTCCAGCCGCAGCCTTTGCGCTCTCATGCGCTTGATCTCCTCATCGAGCGCATCCATTTCCTCGTCGCGCCGCTCGGCCTTGGTCTTGGGCGCAGCATCCGCCTTGCGCAGCTTGTCGAGCGCTTTCTCCACGGACAGTTTTCCGCTGTCAGCCATCGCCGTTCTCCTTCATGACGAGACGCGCCGGCAACCTGGCTATTTCCCCGGTTGCGAGAACGCCGTTTCGAGCAAGTTGCGGCTGCGTCAGTTGATCCAGATCAATGTCTACGAATTCCTTGGCGCCGGCCAATGGCCCGAGAACGGTACCAGGATGGCCCCATGCACCGCTGGCCGGCGACGGTCTCCCCTTCAGGCTAGAAGAGCGATGGCCATGGCGATGGTAGCAACCAGTGCCGCGCAGGTGATGATCGCGGCAAAAGCCGGATCGCTCAGCTTGTCGAGTCGCTGGATTGTCCGGCGAGCCCACATACGCTGACTCAATTCGATGCAATCCCCTCGGTGGTGAACCTTCTACCAGTGAGAAAAACCGGGCAAATCACATCCGCGATCCGTCAGCTTCATTGACCAATCGCTCGATGTGCGACCAAAGCGCCTGTCTCCAACCCTCGAGGCGGATGTGGCCGGCTCTATCAGGACGCTCTGCGAGGCGCGCGTGCCTTGAAAAGCTGCTGGCTAACGAACTTACGCAGCGCCGGCGCGTCACTGAATTCGAGCGTCACCTTGAACGGCACGGAGGTGCGCGCCCAGTCCGGTAGTCCTTGCGGCGTACGCAGCCGGGCGAGATCCTTTTCCGTGGTCACCAGCGTCAAGCCGCCGCTCTCTGCTTCGGCGACCAGGCTCGCGGCCTCGTCCGGCGTCAGCGGATGATGATCGGCAAAGACCCTCGTGCTCGCGACCTCGATCCCGCTGTCGCCGAGCATGGCAAAGAACCGCGCGGGATCACCGATGCCGGCGAAGGCGAGCACTCGCTTGCCGCGGAGCGCGGCGAGCGATTCCGCATCCGGCTTGAAGCGCGCGCGCAGCACCGGTTTGCCCCGGCGTGCGATGGCGTCTGCCACGTCATCCGCAGCATTTCCGTCGCCGATCACGACCAGCGCGTCGGTATGCTCGATTTGCGCCGCCAGCGGCGCGCGCAACGGGCCCGACGGCATCACCTGCGCGTTGCCGATGCCTCTGACGCTGTCGATCACGATCAGCGAAGCGTCCTTTGCGACCGCCGGGTTCTGGAAGCCGTCGTCCATCAGGATCACGGTGGCGCCCAGCGACTTGGCGAGCGCCGCGCCGTCCGCCCGATCGCGCGACACTACGACGGGAACGCTTTGCGACATCATCAACGGCTCGTCGCCGACCTCGGGCGCGTCGTGCCTGGACGCATCGACCCGCACCGGTCCCCGCAATTTTCCGCCATAGCCGCGGCTGAGCACCACGGGCGTTTCGCCGAGCTCGCGCAAGAGGACCGCCAGCGCCAGCACTGTCGGCGTCTTGCCGGCACCGCCACCGTGATAGTTGCCGACACAGAGCACGGGAATGCCGACGGCAAGGCCCTTGCGCTCCAGGCGGTGCGCAGCGATGGCGCCGTAGAGGGCCGCGAGCGGCCGGAGCAAATGCGATTTCCAGGACGCGGGCCGGTACCAGAAGGCCGGCTCACGCATGGGCGGCTCCCATTTCGAGACGCAGCTGCAACAGATACGGCTCGAGTGCGGCGAGCGTCCGCTCCAATGCGCCGCCGAGCTGCTCGACCACGCGTGCCCCGGCGGCGCCTTGCGTCTCGCAAGCCCTGGGATCGGACAGTAATTGCCCGAGCTGCTTGACCAGCATGTCCTGGCTGACGGCCTGCCGCGCGCCGCCGGACTTGTCGAGCGATCGATAGACATCCGCGAAATTGAAGACGTGCGGGCCGTGCACGATGGCGGCGCCGAGCTTGACCGCCTCGATCGGGTTCTGGCCGCCATGCTCGACCAGCGAGCCGCCCATGAAAACGATCGGCGCCAGGCGATAGAACAGGCCGAGCTCGCCGAGCGTATCGGCGATGTAGATGTCGGTGTTGGCCGCAGGCAGCTCCTCGCGCGAGCGCTGGGTGAAGCGCAGGCCCGATGCGGCGACGAGGCCCGCAACCGCATTGCCGCGGTCGGGATGCCGCGGCACGATCACGGTCAACAGGCCCGGAAAGAAGCCCGCAAGCCGGCGGTGGGTCTCGATCAGGATTTCCTCTTCGCCGGGATGGGTCGAGGCGGCTGCGACGACGGGGCGGCCGCGCGTCATCGCCATCAGCTTTTCGAGCTTTGCATTGTCGGCGGGGGGCGCCGGCACGTCGAGCTTGAGATTTCCGGTCGTGATGACGTTGCGGGCGCCGAGCGCGGCAAACCGCTCCGCATCGGTTTGGGACTGCGCGAGGCACAGGTCGAACGTCCCGAGCAGCGCGGAGATCGTGTTGCGGGCCCTACGCCAGCGCGGGAAGGAACGCGGCGACATCCGCCCGTTGATCAGGACCATCGGCAGCCGGCGCGCCGCCGCTGACAGGATCAGGTTCGGCCACAGATCCGATTCGATGAACAGCGCCAGCGACGGCCGCCAGTGATCAAGGAAGCGGGCGACATAGCGCGGCGAGTCCCAGGGAACATATTGATGGATGATGTCGGAAGGAAACCGCTTGGCGACGATCGCCGCCGAGGTCACCGTACCCGAGGTGAGCAGGATGCGCAGGTTGAGCGCGCGCAGACGCTCGATCAGCGCCGCGGCCGCCAGCACCTCGCCGACGCTCGCGCCATGTATCCAAACCAGGGGACCATCCGGCCGGACGCCGAGGGCAAGGCCGCGCCGCTCGCCGACACGCTCGGGGTCTTCCTTGCCCCGCTTGAGGCGGCTTTTGATCAGCGCCGACGCGAGGGGAACCATCGCGAACGAGAGTTTCCGATAGACCCGCAGCGTCATCGGCAGCGAATCAGCCAAGGTCGGCCTCCGGCCGGCCGACCTGCGCATAGGCGCGGCGGGTCGCTTCCTTGAGATAGGTTTCGACTTGCTGGCGCAATCTTTCCATGGTCTCGGCGTCCGCGTCCGGGGGCACGACAATCGCGTCGATTCCTACCACGGCGCCACGCCCGAAGGGCAAATTGATGGTAGAAGAGTCCCAGTTTTTCAATCGAATGAAACGGCTGGTCACCATTGCAAAAGGAAGGATCGGCCGGCCGCTTTCGCGCGCCAGCATGATCACGCCGAGCCCGGCCACGCGCGCGCGCTTCGGCACGTCGGCCGTGGTCGCAACGTTCGAGCCGTCCTCCAGCGCCTGAACCATCTCGCGGAAGGCGCCGACGCCGCCCTTGCGGTGGAAGGCGCCGGCATGATCGCCGGAGCCGCGGATCGTGCCGATACCGAGCCGCTCGGCGGCGATCGCATTGAACTCGCCGTCGCGGTGCCGGGAAATCAGGACCTTGGCACGGTAGCTGTCCTTGGTCTTGATGAACGGAGTCATGAAATGCTGGCCGTGCCAGAATACGAAAATGGCCGGCATCATCGGCTCGACCCGTTCGTAGATGTCGCCGGGATCGTAGCTGAAGCGATTGGTGAGCCAGACCAGACGCAGATACTCGGCCGCCAGCACGCCGAGCGCGCGCTGGACCCATTGGCTGCGCAACAGATCGCGGAAGAGACGTTTCAACGCTTAGGCTTCGTGTCTTGATCCGGATCGAGCAGCCGGTGCAGGTGGACGATGAAGTAGCGCATCTGGGCGTTGTCGACCGTCGCTTGCGCTTTCGCCTTCCAGGCCGCATAGGCGCTGGCGTAGTTGGGGTACACGCCGACGATATCCAGCTGGTCGAGATTCTTGAAGGTGACGTGCTCGAGGTCGACGAGTTCGCCGCCGATCACGAGATGAAGCAGTTGTTGCGGCGGGACATTATCAGGCATATGCAGGTCTTCCTAAGAGGGATGCCCGGCAAGGCGGATTAGGCGCGCGAAAAAAGGTCAGGGCGTCCGCAGGTCGTTGTAAAGCCCGACAATGCGCGCATGACGATCGCGTCCCGCTGCCACCAGCACCCCGTGCACCACGTCCCGACGATTGTATGATATCGCATCCCCCGAGAGCGCGGTCATTCTACCATTCGCTTCCTGCACGATCAAATTCGCCGCGGCAAGATCCCAGTCGTGGCTTTGCCCGCCGGCGAAAGCGGCGTCCAGCGCGCCATGCGCGACACGGCACAGCCGCAGCGCCAGCGAGCCGATTCGCGGATGCAGCGAGACCTCGTCGGGGGAGTGAGAAAGGCGCGCCACCAACGGCTTCGGACCCGCGATGCGGGAGAAATCGAGATCGTCGCCCGGGCTCGCATGCACGCGCCTGTCATTGAGCTGCGCGCCCTTCCCGTGCGCGGCGAAGAAGAACTCCTCGCTTGCCGGCGCATAGACCGCCGCCAGCACGGGGCTCGCATCCTCCACCAGCGCGGCGCAAACGCACCAGTCCTCGCGGCCGGCAAGATAGGAGCGCGTGCCGTCGATGGGATCGACGATCCAGGTGTATTTCCGTCCCAGGCGGGATTGATCGTCGGCGCTCTCTTCCGAGAGCCAGCCATAGCCGGGTGTCGCCTCGCGCAGCCGCCGCTCCAGGAGATCGTTGACGGCAATGTCGGCTTCGGAGACCGGCGAGGACTTTCCCTTGATCCAGTTCTTCAGCTCGGTGCGGAACAGCGATTTGGCCAGGATGCCTGCTTCCCGTACCGTTTCTTCAAGCAGCGCCGCGTCGCGCGCCAATGTGGCGTCGCGCAGTTCAACGTCCGCCAAGGGTCAATCCTTCGATGCGAAGCGTCGGCGCGTTGATGCCGTAGCGGAATTCCAGGTCGTTCGCCGGCGTGAGCGACTTGAACATGTCGAGCAGATGGCCGGCGATGGTCACCTCGCTGACCGGATAGGTGATCTCGCCGTTTTCGATCCAGAAGCCGGAGGCGCCGCGGCTGTAGTCGCCGGTGACGCCGTTGACGCCGGAGCCGATCAGGTCGGTGACATAGAAGCCTTGGCTGATGTCGGCGATCAGCTCGGCGGGTGTTGCGCTGCCCGCCTCGAGATGCAGGTTGTAGGCGCCGGGCGAGGGCGCCGACGACACGCCGCGATGGGCGTGCCCGGTCGTGGCCATGCCGAGTTCGCGCGCGGTGGCGCAGTCGAGCAGCCACGTGGTCAGGACGCCGCCATCGATGATGGCGAGCTTCTTGACCTTGACGCCCTCGGCGTCGAACGCCTGCGAGCGAAGGCCGCGCGCGCGCAGCGGATCATCGATGATGCGAATATTGCCCGAGAACAATTGCTGGCCGAGCCTGTCCTTGAGGAAGCTGGTCTTGCGCGCGATCGAGGCGCCGTTGACCGCGCCGACCAGATGGCCGACCAGGGAGTTCGAGACGCGCGGGTCGTAGACGACAGGCACCTTGCAGGTCTCGACCTTGCGCGGATTGACCCGGGCGACCGCGCGCATTCCCGCCTTGCGGCCGACGCTCGCAGGCGAGGCGAGATCGGCGGCATGCAGCG
>JAEZEU010000594.1 GCA_023432885.1 Pseudomonadota bacterium
TGGCGCTCCAAGAACGCCGACACCTTCAAGCCGATGGGGCCATGGATCGAGACCGACGTCGATCTCGACGCGATGGAGACGGTCATCCGGGTCAACGGCAAGGAAACCGGCCGCTTTCGTACCAACGACATGATCTTCGGCATCGTGCCCTTTCTCGTCGAGCTGACGAAATATTTCACGCTGTGGCCGGGCGACGTGATCTGGATGGGCACCGACGGCGCCTCGCCCGATCTCAAGCATGGCGACGTGGTCGAGATCGACATCACCGGCATCGGCACCTTGCGCAACCGCTTCGTGCGGGAGGGCCGGTAAGGCATGGCTCGCCACTCGGCTGCCCGCCATGTCCTCGAAGAACCGGTCGGTCTCGGGGTTGACATCTTCGCCGAGGACATGCGCCCCCATCCGTGGCAATGATCAGGAACACGAACGTTGCTCGATGACTCTGAATTCGCATTGCAACGCGCGCCTCCGGAAAATGTAATCGCAGCGCCCAATCGGGTTGATGCCGGCGTAGCGGACCGGCGCTCATCCTCGCCTTCAGTGATATGGTCGTTCCTGCTCGGCTTGGCGCTGATCGCCGCACTCGCTGCTTCGTTACTGCTCAAGAAGCCCGGCCACCTTTAAAGTGACGGCGCACATTGGAATATATGCCTTCAAAACAATAGGAGAAGCGCATGAAGCCCCGGATGAACTACTACCAAGCCGCGCCCGACACCATGAAGGCACTGGTTGCGGTGGAAAACGTGATCAAGGCCTCCGGCCTCGAGCCGTCGCTGATCGAGCTGGTCAAGACCCGCGCTTCGCAGATCAACGGCTGCGCCTACTGCATCTACATGCATACGGCAGACGCCCGCAAGCACGGCGAGACGGAGCAGCGGCTCTATCTGCTGAACGCCTGGCGAGAGTCCCCGCTCTATACGGATCGAGAGCGCGCCGCGCTGGCCTGGACCGAGGCCTTGACTCTGATATCGGAGACGCACGCGCCGGATGCCGACTATGAGGCGATGCGCGCCCAGTTTTCGGAAAGCGAGGCCGTCAACCTCACCATGCTGATCGGCGCCATCAACGCATGGAATCGCGTGGCGATCGGCTTCCGCGCGGTTCACCCGGTGAAAGCCAAGGCGGCGGTTGCCTAGACGGCGGTCGCCCTGGCAAAGTCGATATAAATCTCGCGCAGCCGGTTGGTCATCGGACCGGGCTTGCCGTTGCCGACCTTCTTGCCGTCGATGGAGACCACGGCCTGCACGAACAGGCTGGCGCTGGTGATGAACGCTTCCTTCGCCGCCAGCGCCTCTTCGACGGAGAACGCGCGCTCCTCGATGCGGAGCTGGCGCTCCTCGGCGAGCTTCACCACCGCCTTTCGGGTACAGCCGGGCAGGATTTCGCTGCCGTTCTGGCGCGTCACGATCACGTCGTCCTGGGTCAGGATGAAGCACGACGACGAGCCGCCCTCGGTGACCTTGCCGTCCTCGATCATCCAGGCTTCGCCGGCATTGGCTTCGGCCGCAGCCTGCTTGGCCAGTACCTGCGCCAGCAGTGCCACGCTCTTGATGTCGCGCCGCGCCCAGCGGATGTCGGGCACGGTGATGACGCCGATGCCGGTTTTGGCCGAGGGTGCATTCACGATGTCCTTGACCGAGGTGAACATGATCAGCGTCGGCTTCACGTCCGCCTTCGGAAAAGCGAAGTCACGCCCCGAATCGGCGCCGCGCGTCACTTCCAGATAGACCATGCCGTTGACGAGGTTGTTGCGGGCGACCAGCTCCTTCTGGATTTCCTGGATACGCTCCAGACTCTCCGGCAGCGGCAGCGATATCTCGCCGACTGAGCGCTCCAGCCGTGCCAGGTGCGAGGCATTGTCGATCAGCTTGCCGTCGAGCACGGCGGCAACCTCATAGATGCCGTCGGCGAACAGAAAGCCGCGGTCGAGAATCGAGACCTTGGCTTCCGAGAGCGGCACGAAGTCGCCATTGACGTAAGCGATCGGGTTCAAGTCGGGTCTCCTGTCGGACGAGTAGGGGGAATTGCCGGGACAATATAGTCCAATCGTTAGTCCCTGTTCCACCCTGGCCTCGCACGCGGAGGCGAATTGCTCCGATTGCACTCGCGGATTTCAGCGCCTCAATGCTGTAGAATCTTCGACAGGAATTTCTGCGCCCGGTCGCTGCGCGGCTTGCCGAAAAAGTCCTCCTTCAGCGCATCCTCGACGATCTCGCCGCGGTCCATGAAGATGACGCGGTGGGCGACCTTGCTGGCAAAGCCCATCTCGTGGGTCACCACCATCATCGTCATGCCCTCGCGGGCGAGGTCGACCATGACGTCGAGCACTTCGCTGATCATCTCCGGATCAAGCGCTGAAGTCGGCTCATCGAACAGCATCGCGATCGGATCCATGGCCAGCGCCCGCGCGATCGCGACGCGCTGCTGCTGGCCGCCGGAGAGCTCGGCGGGATATTTGCCGGCGTGCTCCTTCAGCCCTACCCGCTCCAGCAGCTTCATGCCCTTGGCAAGCGCCTCCTCATGCGGCCGGCCGAGCACCTTCTCCTGGGCGAGGCAGAGATTCTCATTGATGCGCAGATGCGGGAACAGCTCGAAATGCTGGAACACCATTCCGACCCGGGAGCGCAGCTTCGGCAGGTCGGTCCTGGGGTCGTTGACCTTGATGCCGTCGAGGATGATCTCGCCGCCCTGGATCGGCTCCAGCGCATTGACGCATTTGATGAGCGTGGATTTGCCGGAGCCCGAGGGGCCGCAGACCACCACCACCTCGCCCTTGGCGACGCTGGTGGTGCAGTCCTTCAAGGCCTGGAAATTCGGGCCATACCATTTGTCGACGTGACGGAGTTCGATCATCGGGCCTCGCTAGCGGACAATGGCAATGCGCGCCTGCAGGCGTCGGACGCCCCAGGAGGCGACACAGGAAATGGTGAAATAGACGACGGCGGCGAACAGGTACATCTCGACCAGGCGGCCGTCACGCTGCGCGACCTTGCTTGCTGCGCCCAGGAAATCGGTGATCGAGAGCACGTAGACCAGCGAGGTATCCTGGAAAAGCACGATCGTCTGCGTCAGCAGCACCGGCAGCATGTTGCGGAAAGCCTGCGGAAGCACGACGTAGCGCATCGTCTGGCTGTAGGTCATGCCGAGCGCGCTGGCGGCGGCCGGTTGCCCTTTCGAGATCGACTGGATCCCGGCGCGCATGATCTCCGAAAAATACGCCGCCTCGAACATGATGAAGGTGATCAGCGAGGAGCTGAATGCGCCGACCCTGATCGGACGAGAGGCGCCGGTCAGCCATTGCCCGATATAGGGCACGAGGAAATAGAACCAGAAGATCACCAGCACCAGCGGCAGCGAGCGCATGAAGTCGACATAGAGCCCGGCGATGCGGCCAAGCAGCCTGTAGCCGGACAGCCGCATCAGCGCGATCATGGTACCGAAGATCAGGCCGCCGAGTGCCGACAGCGCCGTGAGTGTCAGCGTGAATGTCATCCCCTCGTAGAAGAGATAGGGAAGCGAGCGGCGGATGACGTCGAAATCGAAGCCTGCAAACATCGCGCTATTTCCCCGTGATGTAGCCGGGGATCGCGACCCGGCGTTCGAGGAAGCGCATGGCTGACACGACGATGAAATTGATCAACAGATACATCACCGTCGCGGCGGTGAAGGCCTCGAACACCTGGAACGAAAACTCCTGCATCGAGCGCGCCTGCCCCGTCAGCTCGACCAGGCCGATGGTGATCGCGACCGCGGTGTTCTTGATGGTGTTGAGAAACTCCGACGTCAGCGGCGGCAGGATGATGCGAAAGGCCATCGGCAGCAGCACATAGCGATAAGTCTGCATCGTGGTCAGCCCGAGCGCCGTCGCCGCCTGTTTCTGTCCGCGCGGCAGGGAAGAAATGCCGGCGGCGAGCTGCACGGCGACGCGCGCCGACATGAACAGCCCGACGCCGATCGCCGCCGTCCAGAACGGCGCATTCGGCAACTGCTTCAGCCAGAGACCTGCCGCGCGCGGCAGCAACTCCGGCAGCACGAAGAACCACAGGAACAGCTGCACCAGCAGCGGCATGTTGCGGAAGAATTCGACATAGAGGAAGCCGATCCAGGAGGCCGTCTTCGAGGGCAGCGTTCGCAGCACGCCCACAATCGAGCCGGTGACCAGCGCGATGATCCAGGCGAGCAGCCCCGTCTTGATGGTCAGCCACAGTCCCGACAGCAGCATGTCGAGATAGGTGCCCGTCCCCATAGGGTTGGGCTCGAAGAAGATGTGCCAGTTCCAGTTATAGTTCACTTGGCCGCTTCCATCGGCTGGATCGTCAAACGCCCATGCAATGGCCGGGCCATCGCATGGGCGCCTGCAGGTCGGTCAGTCCCTTATTTGTACGAATCCGGGTCGGGCGAATCCGACGGCTTGGCGAACTCGTTCTTCAGCTCCGCGCTGATCGGTGTGTTGAGGTTCAGTCCCTTCGGCGGAATCTTCTGCGTGAACCACTTGTCATAGATCTTCTGGCCTTCGCCACTGGTGTACACGGCAGCGGTGGCTGCATCGACGACCTTCTTGAAGGGGCCATCGTCCTTGCGCAGCATGATGCCGTAGGGCTCGGGCTTGGAGAACGCATCCTTGGAGATGACGTAGTCACCGGGCGTCTTGGCGCCGGCGACGAGGCTCGCGAGCAGGATGTCGTCCATTACGAAGGCGACCGCGCGATCGGTCTCCACCATCAGGAAGGCCTCTGCATGGTCCTTGGCCGGAATGATGTTGATGTTCAGGCCGCGCGCGGCGTTGGCTTCGGTGAGCTGCTTGATGTTGGTGGTGCCTGCGGTGGAGACCACCGACTTGCCCTTGAGGTCGTCGATCTTGCCGATGTTGCTCGACTTCTTCGAGACGTAGCGGCTTGCCGTGAGGAAGTGGGTATTGGTGAACCACACCTGCTTCTGCCGCTCGGCATTGTTGGTGGTCGAACCGCATTCGAGGTCGATGGTGCCATTGGCCATCAACGGAATACGCGTCGCCGAGGTTACCGGATTGAGCTTGACCTCGAGCTTGTCGAGCTTCAGCTCTTTTTTCACGGCATCGACGATCTTATAGCAGATGTCCATGGCGAAGCCGATCGGCTTCTGGTTGTCGTCGAGGTAGGAGAAGGGGATCGAGGAGTCGCGGAAGCCGAGCGTGATCGCGCCGGTCTCCTTGATGTTCTTCAGGGTCCCGGTGAGCTCCTGGGCATTGGCTTGGCCCGCGCCAAGGGCGGCGGCAAGCGCCAGGCCAGTGATGTAGCTGCGTTTCATACGTGTGCTCCTTGCTTGCTGGACAGCGAAGACTTTCTGGCGATCTCGCTCAGGACGGGCGCAATGTAGCGCCGAAACTGCTGCGGATTCTCGCTCATCGGGAAATGGCCAAGTTCTTCCATGATGGTGACACTGGCACCGCCGATCGAGGCTGCGGTCCGCCGCGTGTCTTCGGGCGTGCAGGAGAAATCATACTCGCCCGTGAGCAGATAGAGCGGGCATACTTTAGTATCGATCCCGGCGACCCGGCCGCGCAGATCGCCGTCCACCCGGTAGAAATAGAGATCGCCCTTGAACACCCCCGGACCGCCCTGCTTGTAGGCCCACAGCGTCTCGCGGCGGGCCGCTTCGGGGCTCTGCGGGGCAATGAGCCCGGAGACCAGGGCCGCGCAGACCTCGCCGCCATGCACGTCGGAGCGGTTGAGCCAGCTGGTGTCGTACCACGGCGCCTGAAAGTCGGCGGCTTCGAGCCCGATCAGTGCGGCGAATTCGGCAGCATGGTCGATCGCGAGATTGAGCACGATGCGGCCGCCGATCGAGCAGCCCATCACCACGGGTTTTTCGAGCCGCAAAGCCTTGCAGAAGGCCCGGATGGTCTCCGCATAGCGTGCGGTGGTGAGCCGATATTCCTCGCCGCTCCAGCTTTCCGGCGGGTTCGACTTGCCGTGGAAGGGCAGGTCGAAGGCGATGATGCGAAAATCCTTTGTGAACTCCTCGTCGGCCAGGAGGTGGCGCCATTGCCGGTTGTCGGAGCCTGCGGTGTGCAGGCAGACCAGCGGAATGCCCTTGCCGTTCTCCTCGAAATAGATGCGGTGCATCTCGCCGCCGATCTCGACGTGGACGTAGCGGCCGATCATGGGCTCGAAGTGACCGGTCATGCTGCCGCCCGTGCGTATTGGCGCGGCAGCGCCAGCACGTCCTTGAAATATTGCAGGCGGCTCATGAACGGATGCAGATCGCCTTCCAGCACGGCCTCGCCGCGCTTGGTCAGCGCCAGCAGATCGTGCCAGCCCGGCCGCGGCACCGGCTGCCAATACTGCGCCCACGCCAACGACGTCGCCCGATAGGAAAATCGCCATGAGCGCATCAGCACCGGTGCGGGCGTCATGTCCACGATGCGGCCGGCGCGGATCGCGACATGAAACGGCTGCTCAAGCGGGCCGAGCAGGCAATCGCAATCGAGAAGATGCCCGCGCGCGATCAGCGCCTCGCTCCGCTCGAGCCAGGCCGGGATTTTGCAGAATGCCTCGATGACACTGGCGTCGATGGCGACAGGAGCTGAGCTCATACGCGTTCCGGGGCAAACCTTCGTAGCCCTGCCGACATTGGCAATGGGACAGAACAATCCTTTCGCCTCGCCGCCATGATGGCCTGAAAGGCCTGCTTGCCGCAAGGCATCGCGCCAAATTCCGTGGCCCGGCATACGCGCAGCCTTTTTGCCGCATGGACCCTCATCATCGTTTCGGCAACAAGCCTTTCTATTAACGCGCTTTTCTTCGCCGTGAATTTCGGGAATGATCGCGGCGAAGAAAACAGAACAACATCGGTGCCGGCGCCATCCGGCCGTCGAGGGAGAGATACGAGATGTTTGAACGCAGCCATTTGAAGATCGCGCTTGCCGCCGTCGGCATGCTGGTGTCGGCCGCCGCCGGCGCGCAGGACTATCCGACCAAGCCGATCACCCTGATCGTGCCTTGGCCCGCGGGCGGATCGACCGACATCTCGATGCGCGCCATCGCCGAGAGCGCCTCCAAGGTGCTCGGCCAGCCGATCGCGATCGACAACAAGGCCGGCGGCGGCGGCACGGTGGGACCGGCCACCATGGCAGCCGCGGCGAAGCCCGACGGCTACACGATCGCGCAAATCCCGATCACCGTATTCCGGCTGCCGCTGATGCAGGAGGTCTCCTGGGATCCGTCCAAGGACTTCTCGTATATCGTCCACCTCACCGGCTATACGTTCGGCGTGACGACGAGCGCGGAAGGCCCCTTCAAGACCTGGAAGGACGTAATCGATTACGCCAAGGCCAATCCCGGCAAGGTCACCTATGCGACACCGGGCACCGGCACTTCCCTGCATATCGGCATGGAGCAGATCGCGGCGATGGCAGGCATCAAGCTTACGCAAGTCCCGTTCAAGGGCGGCGCCGAAACCAACGCGGCGGTGCTCGGCCAGCACACCATGCTGCAGGCGGATTCGACCGGCTGGAAACCGCTGGTCGATGCCGGCAAGCTGCGCCTGCTGATGGTGTGGACCGCCTCCCGCTCGCCGAACTACCCGGACGCACCGACGCTGAAGGAGCTCGGCTATCCCATGGTGTATGACTCGCCGTTCGGCATCGCGGGCCCGAAGGGCATGGACCCGAAGATCGTCGCCAAGCTGCACGACGCCTTCAAGAAGGCGATCGAGAATCCGGCCGTGATCGCGACGCTCGCCAAATACGACATGGTGCCGAACTACAAGAACACCGAGGACTACAAGAAGTTCGTGGTCGAGGTCACCGAGTCCGAACGCAAGGTGATCAACTCGCTCGGGCTTGCCAAGAAGACGAACTGACCGGGCTCGTGTCCGGACGCGGTGCAGCGCGTAGCGCTGCGCCGCGGAACCGGGGAGCCACGCCGCCATGTGCACCCCGGACTGCAGCGCATTACTGCGTCTTGAGCACTCGTGCGGGGAACGACTGAGAGAGAGCCGATGAGCGATAACAGCAACGTCAAGCTCCGCCTCAACAACTCCGAACTCTGGGGCGGATTGATCGGGCTCGCACTCGGCATCTTCGTGATCCGGTCCGGCTTGAAGCTCAAGCTCGGCACCATCAACGATCCCGGTTCGGGCTATGTGCTGTTCTACGCGGGCATCCTGATGTGCGTGTTCGCGGCAACAATCATCGTTGCCGCGGTCACGGAGGGTGGGCCGACCTTCGGCTCGCGCTGGAAGGATGCACGCTGGACCAAGCCGGTCGTCATCATCGCCTGCCTCACCGCTTTTGCCTTCGCGCTCGACCCGCTCGGCTTCCTGCTGTCCTCTATTCCGCTGATGATGCTCCTGATGCGCCTGATCGATCCGGTGCGCTGGGAGATCGCAATCCCGGTCGCGCTGATCGTCCCGACGGGGATGTGGTGGCTGATCAAGCATGTGCTGGGCATCATGCTTCCGTCCGGCATGTTCGGTATCGGTTGAGCGCGCGCCATGGATACACTGGTCAACGTCGCGCATGGGTTCGGTGTCGCGCTGGCGCCGATCAACCTGCTGTACTGCTTCATCGGCGTTTTCATCGGCACGCTGGTCGGCGTCCTGCCCGGAATCGGTCCGATCTCGGCGATGTCGCTGCTGCTGCCCGTGACGCTGTCGGGCACGCCCGAATCCGGCATCATCATGATGGCCGGCATCTATTACGGATCGATGTATGGCGGCTCGACCACCTCGATCCTGGTCAACATCCCCGGCGAAGCCGCCTCCGTCGTGACCTGCATCGACGGCCACCGGATGGCCAAGCAAGGCCGCGCCGGCCCGGCGCTCGGCATCTCCGCCTTCGGCTCCTTCATCGCCGGCACTTTTGCACTGGTTGCGCTGATGCTGGTTGCGCCGAAACTTGCCAGCATCGCCATCGCCTTCGGCCCCGCCGAGTATTTCAGCCTGATGGTACTCGGCCTCGTGGTGCTGACCTTCCTCACCCAGGGCTCGATGGCGAAGGCGCTGCTGATGGCCTGCATCGGGGTCGTGCTCGGGCTGGTCGGGCTCGACAGCATCACGGCGCAGCCGCGCCTGACCTTCGGCCGCATGGAACTGATCGACGGCATCGGCCTCGTGCCGGTCGTGATGGGCCTGTTCGGAGTTGCCGAGGTGCTGCTCAACACGGAGCAGGTGATCAAGCGCGACATCATCAACGCGAAGATCACCCATTTGCTTCCCAGCAAGGAAGACTGGAAGGCCAGCGCCGGCCCGATGGGCCGCGGCACCATCCTCGGTTTCCTCCTCGGCATTCTGCCGGGCGGCGGCGCTGTCGTCGCCTCCTTTGCCTCCTATGCGCTGGAGAAGCGGCTGTCGAAGACGCCCGAACGCTTCGGCAATGGCGCGATCGAGGGTGTCGCGGGGCCGGAGGCCGCCAACAATGCCGCAGCCGGCGGCGCGTTCATTCCGCTGATGACTCTCGGCATCCCGCCGAACGTGGTGATGGCGCTGCTGCTCGGCGCC
>JAEZEU010000599.1 GCA_023432885.1 Pseudomonadota bacterium
CGATCCGCGCAACCAGGAAGGACCGGTTGCGGATCAATGCAGCCCTGGAAGTGATGGAAACCGCAGACACTCAGGCCACTGCAACTGCCGCGGACAAAGCATTTCATCTCGCTATTCTCGACGCCACCCACAATCCGGTATTGCAGGGTTTTCGCGGCGCGATCGACACCATCTTGAGCGCGGTGTTTTTGGTTGCCGTTGACAGCGTCGATGGCTGGTTCGATGAAAACCTTGCCAATCATGCCGCCGTCGCTCGGGCCATCGAAGAAGGGGACGCCAAAAAAGCCCGGCGCGCCATGGAGCAGGTCCTTGGCTACACCCAATCAAAATTGTCCAATCTGAATGTCCTCCGTGCTGGTCACCGGAGCGGTCGGCCAAGCGGCCCCCGCGATCTGAGGCGAACGTGATGCGGTATCGGCTCTCCTCAGCGCTCTGGTTCTGCTCTCCTTTTGCAGTCCTGCTGATCCTCTGGGCGGCTTTGGTCCCATACTTCGACGTCAACCCTCGTTTGTTTCCTCACCTCAGCTCTGTGGTCCTTGCCGGGATCGAGGCAATACAGGACGGCACCCTGGTTCAAAACATCGGTGCGAGCCTGCTGCGCGTCGCCGTTGGGACGGTGCTCGCATTGTTGGTCGCGATTCCGCTGGGGGTCGCCATGGGCGTCAGTCCGGTTGTCTCAAGCTTCCTGACCCCTCTGTTCAGGTTTTTTTCGGTGCTGGCCGGCATCGCGTGGATCCCCATTGCGACGCTGTGGTTCGGCTATGGCTTCGGCGCTATCACCTTCGTGATCTTCAATGCCGTGTTCTTCATCGTGACGTACAACACGCTGCTCGGCGTCTCGACCATTCCCATGCACGTGCGAAATGCGGCCGCATCGCTTGGTGCAGGACGATGGGCGATGTTGACCGAGGTGCTGCTGCCGGGCGCGCTTCCCAACATCGTCACCGGCATACGCACCGGGTTGGGCTTCGCCTGGCGCGGCCTGATCGCAGCCGAGATGATCGCCACCAACGTCGGCCTCGGCTACATGCTGTTTGTAGCGCGCGATTTCTACAAGACCGAAGTGATCGTGCTCGGCATGGTCGTGATCGGCGTGCTGTGGCTGCTGCTCGACCGACTGCTGTTGGCGCCGCTCGAGCGCGCCACGATCGAACGCTGGGGCATGGTGCAGCGCGCATGAGGCCGTTCTTACTCAAGATCTGGAGCAACTGCGTGCGTCTGACGACGCGCTGGCCGTCGATCGGTTCGATCGCTCCGTTCATTCCTGTGATCGCGGCCTGGTGGATCGTAACCGAGCTGCAGATATTTCCACGTGCGTTCCTGCCGGGTCCGGTGGAAGTCGTGCGCTCGTTCGGTTCGCTCGTCTACACGGGCATCCTGCCGGAGTACCTGCAGGACAGCATGGTGCGCCTGGCCGTGGGTGCGTTCTGGGGCATCGCGCTCGGTATTCCGCTGGGCATATTGGTGGGGCTCAGCGCACGGGCGCACACTGCGCTGTGGCCGCTATTGCTGTTCTTCCAGGCCATCGGTGACATCGCCTGGCTGCCGATCCTGGTGATCTGGTTCGGCTACGGGCTTGTCACCATGACGGTCGTCATCGTCTACACGGTGATCTTCCCGGTGGTCCTGAACACGGTACTCGGAGTCCGCTCGATCCCCATTACCATGCATCGCGCCGCTTTGAGCCTTGGCGCCTCGCGCACTCGAATTCTTTGGGAAGTGGTTTTGCCGGGCGCGCTCCCCAATATCGTGACCGGTCTGCGCAATGGGCTTGGGTACGGCTGGCGCGCGCTGATCGCAACAGAGATTATCGTCGGTACCAGCGGCATAGGCTTTCTCATGTTCGACGCGCGCCGCGCCGGCTCGGTCGTCGAAATATTGCTCGGCATGATCATTCTGGGCATTCTCTGGTACATCGTCGATAGCTGGATACTGGCGCCGGTCGAGCGAGCCACCGGACAGAGGTGGGGGCTGGTGACGCGGTGAAAAATCTGACTATCCGCAATCTGTCGAAGACGTACTTCGACCCCTACGCCGGCACCAACGTCACCGCCGTGCACGATGTATCGCTGGACGTGCAGCAGGGCGAGTTCGTCTGCATCGTGGGGCCCTCGGGCTGCGGCAAGACGACCATCCTCAACATGATTGCGGGTTTCATTCCACACACGGGCGGCGAGATCCTGCTCGACGGCCGCCCGGTGAATGGTCCAGGACCCGACCGGGGCGTGGTATTCCAATCGTTCGCGCTGTTTCCCTGGAAGACCGTGCTGGAAAACGTCGCCTTCGGCCCAAAGATGCGCGGCGTGGGCAAGGCTCAGCGCGAGAAGATCGCGCATGAATATCTGTCGCTTGCCAAGCTGACCGAGGCGGCAGGGCGATATCCCGCTGAGCTTTCGGGCGGCATGCAGCAGCGTGTCGGCGTGGTCCGCGCGCTGGCGAACGAGCCCGACGTCCTGCTGATGGACGAGCCGTTTGCGAGCGTCGACGCCCAGACGCGCATGACGCTGCAGGAGGAACTGACCCGGATATGGGAGGAGAAGCGGCCCACGATCATCTTCATTACTCACGACGTTGCGGAAGCTGTCTTTCTGGCCAACCGGGTCGTGGCCCTGTCCAAGGGGCGGGTGCTGGAAGATATTGCCGTGAACCTGCCGCGGCCTCGGGTATGGGACGATCTCAACGAGGATCACCACTTCAAGTCCCTGACCGGGCGCGTTCTTCAACTCGTGCGGTCGGCCTGAACCATGCTGGGCGATGCTCTCAAGTCGCGAAAGACGCATATCCTGCTGGCGCTGGCGGGATGCTACCTCGCCTGGGAGCTTTGGTTGACTATCGCCGCGCCGCAAAAGATCGTGGACCTCGCAAGCGGACCGGAAAAGGTCAACATACTCATCACCCTGCCGTTTCCGCCGGAGCGTTTCCACGTTCAACGTTTCCAGGCCTACGGCAGGGTATCCGGAACACAAGAAAACGCCGTTGAAGTTCGGGGAGTGAAACGAGCGGATCTGACGACCGTCGCCCGCCCTTACTGGGTTACGCGCGTCGAGCCGCTTCAACCAGGAGGATGACTAAGATGCGACGAGTTGCGATGCTACTTTGCACCTTGCTGTTGCTGCCGTCATGGGCGCTCGCGCAGGCCAAGGATCCCGTAAAACTCAAGGTCGGCATGGTTGCCGCCGTCGACATGCTGGCGCTGCCGATTGCGGTCGAACGCGGCTTCTTCGAGAAGTACGGGCTCGACGTGACCATCGCCCGCCCCTACGCGACCGGTGTCGATGCGCTCAATGCCTTGCAGGCAGGCGAGACCGACATGGTGCAGGCGGGAGTGCCGTCTATCGGCGCCATCCTGCGCGGCATGGATCTGGTGTTCTTCGGCAACTTCAGCGGCAACGCCACCAAGCTCGGCTCGGATGCGACACTTGCCCTGATTGCCAACGGCGACTCGGGGATCGTCAAGGGTGACCTTAAAAGCCTCAAGGGCAAGAAGATCGCGACCTCGTTCGGAACGATCAACCATCTCTACGTTCTCGGCCTGCTCGAGAAGGCTGGCCTCGCGCCGACCGACGTGACGCTTGTCAACACGCCGCCGCCCGAGATGAACGTCGCGCTGCTCGCCAAGGGCGTGGATGCTTATGCGTGCTGGGACCCCGTGCCGGTGATTGGCGTGAAGGACGTGCCGGGCGCTATCGAGGTGATCCGTGGTGGCGATGTCATCTCCTATCTCGGTTTCAACGTCGCGCTGCGTCCCTGGATGGAGAAGAACGGCGAGACCATCGAAAAATTCCTCGCCGGCGTTTCCGAAGCCGACAAGTGGATGCGCACCAATCCCAAACAGGCCGCCGCGATCGGCACGCGCTGGATTCCCGGGTTGAAGCTCGACGTGGCCGAGACTGCGATGCAGTACAACATCCAGCAGGTGGATCGCCGCATCTCGGCGCATAACTATCGCGCGCTGTGGAAGGCGCAGGACACCCTGCAGCGCCTCGGCGTCCTGAAGTCGACCTTCGACGTCAACAAGCACATCGAGCCCAAGTTCATTCTCAACGTGATGAAGACCTATCCCGACCTGTTTTCCGA
>JAEZEU010000601.1 GCA_023432885.1 Pseudomonadota bacterium
CTTCGGGACTGGCATCTCCGTGGGAGGTTCCGGCATCGACGCTGCCGGCTTTGGGAATGGCGCCTGTTCGCGCCAATATTGCTTCGAGAAGGGTGGTTTTACCGCTTTGGAAAGGGCCCACCAGCGCGATGCACCGTGGACCTCGGGGACTTCTGACGTCTTGTCCCATTAGCCGCCTCCTTCAATCTTTGAAGTCGGCCCATGATCGGGTCGGCGGCCTCAATGCTCCGCCTGTCCCACGATTTTGGCAAGCGGGAAAATGTCGCTGGTGAGAATGGAAGCAGTTCCGGATGCTGCGCAGCGTGCGAGACACCGCTTCACATCCGGTTGAGGCAATTCAAGTGCCTGGCTGCGGCGTCGGCTGGCTCTCGCCGGCGCTGAGAGGTGAATTGCCGGTGCCGCTCCGGTACAAGCCAATCATGATCTCGCGTTAGCGGCCCGGGCGCAGTTCCAGGCTCTCGAGTCCGGCAGCGATGGCGAGTCCGACCTGGCCCTGCACACTGAGCGGCTGCAGCGCGATCGAATTATTGGAGCCGCCGACCAGCACGTTGCCGCCGACACCGACGCCGAGCGTCGCGCTACCCTGGGCGCCGGCATAATTGCCCGCGAGATCGCCGGGCCCGAGCTGCGCCACCGGCGCAAACACGCCCCAGGCCAGCGCGGATTCCTGGGTGATGCCGAGATCGAGCCCCACCTTGCGGATGGTCGCGACATAGAAATCGTCGGGCCGCCCCGCGGCGCGCATCACGCAACCGAGATTGGTCACGGAGCCGACGATGAAGCCGACGCTGGCGCCGCCACGGCATTCCAGCACGCCGACCTGCACCGTGGCCTGCTGGGCAGAGGTCGTGGCGGCCGGTGCCGACAGAGCGAGAGCGACAGCGGCAAGGGCGAGTGAACGGCGCATGAACAAATCTCCGGGGTCAATCAGGGGTGATGCGAAAACAGGACGTGCCGATGCGGCGCGGTCTCTATGGCACAACAGGAGCAACGCTGGCCAGACCTTGGCACGTCATTCCGGGATGGCGCGTAAGCACCACCGGAATCTCGAGATACTCTGGAGCGCAGCCGCGCTCCAGAGTTCACGCTTCGCGTGCCCGGAATGACTCCTCGCAAAAAAGCCCGCTTGCGCGGGCCCTTCTGGATATCATCTGCTCGCTCAGCCGCGATAACGCCTGTGGTGGTAAGGCCGGCCGCCGCGTCCAAAGGAGGCCGGCTGCAATTCGACCCCAGCGACGCCGGCCGCGACGTTCAATCCGGTCTGGCCTTGCACACTGATCGGCTGCAACGCATAGGAATTGGCCGGACCGCCGACCAGGAAGTTGCCGCCGAATCCAACACCGACCGATGCGTTGGCCCCGACGCCACCATAAACACCCGCAAGTACGCCGCGCCCGATTCGGCCCACCGGCGCATTCACGGCCCAGGCCAATCGCGTTTGATCCGTAAAGCCGATATCAACGCCGTAGCGGCGGACGATTGCGATGTAGGGCTCCGGCGGGCGTCCTTCACTCGTGAAGACACATTGCAGGCTGGTCACGGAGCCGACCACAAAGCCGACGTTCTGCCCGCCCTGGCATTGCAGAATGCCGGCACGAGCCGGCGGCAGCGCGCTCGCGCTGGCGATCGGCGCCATGATGGCAGCGACGGCGATGGCGATGGCGATGGTCGAAAGGCGCATAAGTCTGATCTCCACATCTCGGTGAAACGCGGACAGACACAAAGAAAGCGCCTTGTTCAAAACAAGGCGCTTTCAGGAAGCCGACGTCAAAACATCATGGTGTTCTGACGGTGAAGGATTTGATGCGTCCTTTTTTTCGGACGCGTTTCTTACGCGAGCGGCCTCCGCCCGAAAACGCGCCTTATCTCAAATTGCCGCAGAAGCGCTGGATGCGCTTGCAGGCGTCCTCGAGATCGGACGTCTTCGTCGCATAGGAGATGCGGAAGGCGGGGCCAAGGCCGAATGCCGAGCCCTGCACGACTGCGACGCCTTCGGCCTCGAGGAGCTCGGTAACGAAGTCCTCGTCATTGGCGATCACCTTGCCTGAGGGCGCCGACTTGCCGATGGTGCCGGCGCAGGACGGATAGACATAGAACGCGCCTTCGGGACGCGGGCAGTCGATGCCGCTGGCCTGGTTCAGCATGCCGACCACGAGGTCGCGCCGCTCCTTGAACACCTTGTTGTTCGCGGCGATGAAATCCTGCGGGCCGGTCAGCGCCTCGACGGAAGCCCATTGCGAGATCGACGACGGGTTCGACGTCGACTGCGACTGGATGGTCTGCATCGCCTTGATCAGCTCGGCAGGTCCGCCGGCATAGCCGATGCGCCAGCCGGTCATGCAATAGGCCTTGGAAACGCCGTTCACGGTCAGCGTACGGTCGTAGAGTTTCGGCTCGATCTGCGCCGGCGTGGTGAAGACGAAGTCGTCGTAGACCAGGTGCTCATACATGTCGTCGGTCATCACCCAGACATGCGGATGCTTCACCAGCACGTCAGTGATCGCCTTCAACTCGCTGCTTGTATAGGCCGCGCCCGTCGGGTTCGACGGCGAGCACAGGATGATCCACTTCGTCTTCGGCGTGATCGCCCTTTCCAGATCGGCCGGCTGCAGCTTGAAGCCGTGCTCGGCGGTGCAGACGATCGGCACGGACTCGCCGCCTGCGAGCGCCACCATTTCCGGATAGCTCACCCAATACGGCGCCGGGATGATCACCTCGTCGCCGGGATTGATGGTGGCCATCAGCGCATTGTACAGCACCTGCTTGCCGCCCGTGCCGACGATGACCTGGTTCGGCTTGTAGGTCAGCTCGTTCTCGCGCTGGAATTTCGCGATGATCGCTTCCTTCAGCTCGGGGATGCCGCCGACGTCGGTGTACTTGGTCTTGCCGGCTTCGATGGCGCGGATCGCGGCAAGCTTGATGTTGCCGGGCGTGTCGAAGTCCGGCTCGCCCGCGCCGAGGCCGATGACATTCCGGCCCGCCGCTTTCAGCGCGCGTGCTTTGTCCGTGACCGCGATCGTCGCGGACGGCTTCACACGGGCGAGCGAGGCGGCAAGGAAAGACATCATCTTCTCCTGATGGGCGAGTTCTCTCGGGCGAGCGTCATGGAACGCAGAAATCCCACGATTCTTCATGACAGGAATGGCCGTACCCTAAGGCCCATCACGCTGCACCGCAAGGAACTTTGCCTCGATCGGTGCAAAGTTTAGCACCTCGGTGCAAGCTTCAGGGAACGTTAAAGGCCGGCCGCTAGGGTCGCGCAACATTCGTAAAATTCCGCGGCAAAATGGCTCATTTCTGGCAAGGTCTGCGAACCGGCGACTGGCTGACGGCCGCGCGCGCGCGTGGCTACAGCCTGATCGTGCTCGTGGTTTGCACCCTGGCCTTCGCGGGCTGGATCGCGGCCTCCGACGGGCTCATCGACCGCAATGGCAAGCCGCTCGGCACTGATTTTTCCAACGTCTATGCGGCGGGCCGACTGACCTGGCAAAGCCGGGCCGCAGAGGCCTATGAGCCAGCGCTTCAGCACGCCGCCGAGAAATCCGTCTTCGGCGGGCGCGACGTGCCGTTCTATGGCTGGCATTATCCGCCGTTCTTCTTTGCCGTCGCTTTCCTCGTCGCCGCAATCCCCTATGGATGGGGACTTGCAATCTGGCTGGCCGCGAGCTTCGCCGCCTATATTGCAATGCTGCGCGCGATTCTGCCGCGACCCGAAACATGGCTGATCGCAGCCGCCTATCCTGCCGTGTTCGTCAATATCGGCCACGGCCATAACGGCTTTCTCACCGCCGCATTGCTCGGCGGAGCGCTGCATTTGCTGGATCGCAGGCCCTGGCTGGCCGGCGTGCTGATCGGCGTGCTCGCCTACAAGCCGCAATTCGGCGTACTGATCCCGATCGCGCTGCTGGCGGGACGACGCTGGAACACCGTCATTGCGGCGGCGCTCACCGTTGCCGCGCTGGTCGCCCTGAGTTTCGCGGCGCTCGGCGGCAACGTCTGGCATGCGTTCGTCGACTCCACGAGGTTCACGCAAGCAGTCGTGCTCGAACAGGGCGGCACCGGCTGGGAGAAGATCCAGTCGATCTTTTCAGCCGCGCGCCATCTCGGCGCTGACGTGTC
>JAEZEU010000602.1 GCA_023432885.1 Pseudomonadota bacterium
TGGCACATCAGCAGCGAGCCCGCCTGCCTGACCTTCGCGGCGAACGGCTTGGGATCGCCGAACGACAACATGATCGCGCGTGGCTTTGCCGCGAGCGCGATGTCCAAAAGCTCCGGCTGCTTCGCCAGGCTCCAGGTAATGAAGCCGATGCCGAACGGTCCGGAGAAATCCTTGAGTTTCGCGGTCTCCGCTTCCAGCCACGTCCGGTCGCCGTAGCCGCCGCCGAGGATGCCGAAGCCCCCCGCCTCGCTCACCGCCCGCACCAGCCTCGACCCTGCCAGCGTGTCCATCGGCGCCAGCAGCACCGGGTGCTTGATGCCAAGAAGCGCGGTCAGCGGCGTTGCGATCGACATGACGATTCCTCCTCGTCTGGACAGGCACCTTAGGGCGGACTAACATTCTCAAAAAATGAATACTTGAGAACGAAGATATCTCGAAATCGAAACGGAGACTTCCGGTGGAACTGACGGACCTCCTGACCTTCTCCGCCGTCGCGCGTACCGGCGGCATCACGCGCGCCGCCGAAGAACTCAACACCGTGCAGTCTAATGTGACTCAACGCGTGAAGGCGCTGGAAGCCGAGATCGGCACCGCCCTGTTCGAACGGCACAGCCGCGGCATGACGTTGACCGGCGCCGGCCGGCGCCTCCTGCCCTACGCCCAGCGGATGACGGCATTGTCGCGCGAAGCGATGCTGGCCGCGCGCGACGACGGCGAGCCCAAGGGCCCGCTCGCGATCGGCTCGATGGAGACAACGGCCGCCGTGCGGCTCCCGGCTTTGCTCGCGAATTTCCATCGCCGCTATCCCGCCGTGCAGCTCAGCCTCCGCACCGCAACGACTGCCGACCTCGTCGCCGCCGTGCTCGATGGCAGTCTCGATGGCGCCTTCGTCGCGGGTCCCATCGAGCATGCCGACCTCAACGCGACGGTCGCATTCCGCGAGGAGCTCGTGCTGGTCACTGCACGCCACATCAAGAATCTCGCGGAGGTGCGCGCGGCGACGCCGGACTCCGGCCCGACTGTGCTGGTGTTCCGCACCGGCTGCACCTATCGCCAGCGGCTGGAGCAGGTTCTCAGCGAATTCGGCTGGCCTTCGGCGACGCGGTTCGAGCTCGGCACGCTCGACGGCATGATCGGCTGCGTCGCCGCCGGCATGGGCGTGACGCTGCTGCCCCGCGCGGTAGTCGGACGAAACGAGGGTGTCAGGATCCATGCGCTCGAGCCGACCCAATCGGGGGTGGAGACGCTGTTCATCACGCGGCGCGCCGCGCATGACTACAGCGCGCTGCGCGGGTTCCTCACTTGCCTCAACAGCAAGGACGAAGAAATTGCGGCTTGAGATCGACCGTCCTTACGCGCAGCGAAATTCGAACGGCGCCGCCACAATTTTTTAACAAACCCCAGATGTGCAATGCGCGGCGTTGGGCCGCGTCGACCCGAATCTTCTGGCCCGCCGCCTCTACTACGTTACTATGAGGCGCTTTCTGCCAACAACCACAACGTCAACATCGGGAGGGACTGCGATGCGCCAAGCAATCGTATTGTGCTGTTCTGTTGCCTTGTTGGGAGCGGCCAGCACCGCCAACGCGCAAGACTGGACGAAATCGAAATGGGGGCCCGACGACGAGATCGGCGCCGCCAACTACATGACGCCTGAACTGGTCGTCAAAGCCGCGCAACTGGTCAAGACCGGCAAGACCTACGCGCTCGGGTTCCCGCTGGACTCCAAGATGCCCGCCTACCCGCCCCGCGGCTTCAAGATCACGGTGGTGCAGCCGGGCCAAGCCGGTATTCCCGGCCTCGGGCCGAGCAAGACCACCTATAACGACGACATCATCGAGGGCTGGGTCGGCGTCGGCAGCCAGCTCGACGGGCTCGGCCATATCGGCGTCGAGCATGTCTACTACAACGGCAACAAGCTGCTCGACTTCGCCGATCCCACCGGCCTGAAGAAGCTCGGCGTCGACAAGATCCCGCCGATGGTGACGCGCGGGGTGCTGCTGGACATGGCCGCCCATTTCGGCACGGACGTGGTCAAGGAAGGCACCGCCTTCAACGTCAAGGAGATCGAGGAAGTCGCCAAGAAACAAGGCGTCGAAATCCGTCAGGGCGACGTCGTGATCTTCCACACCGGCTGGGCCAGCCTGATCGGAAAGGACGACAAGCGCTTCAACTCGGGCGAGCCGGGTCTCGGCGTCGAAGGCGCGAAGTACCTGACCGGCAAGGGCGTTGTTGCCGTCGGTGCGGACACCTGGGGGGTCGAGGTAATTCCGTTCGAGAGCAAGAACGTGTTCGAGGTGCACCAGATCCTGCTGCCGATGAACGGCACCTACATTCTGGAAGTGCTCAATACGGCTGATCTCGCCAAGGACAAGGCCTATGAGTTCCTGTTCGTGCTTGGCCAGCCGCGCTTCAAGGGCGGCGTGCAAAGCATGATCAATCCGGTCGCGATAAGATAACTTCGTCGAAGCCGCGGCTTCACCTCTTCCCGATGGGGAGAGGTGGAGCAAGTGCTTTGCCTGTCATGCAGCGCGCATGGTATGCGCTGCTGATGCCCGCCCCCATCCTTCCGCTGATCGAAGCAGCCAGCCGCTGGCCCGAGCGCGGCGCCCTGATCGGCCTCGATCTCGGCACCAAGACCATCGGCGTCGCCGTTTCCGATCCCGACCGGCGGCTTGCCACCGGCGTAGAAACCATCCAGCGCAAGGCGTTCAAGGCCGATGCGGCGCGCCTCCTGGCACTTGCCGCCGAGCGCAATGCCACCGGCTTCGTGCTCGGGCTTCCCATCAACATGGACGGCAGCGAGGGCCCGCGCGCGCAATCGACGCGCGCCTTTGCCCGCAATCTCGCTGGCCTCACCGAGCTGCCCATCGGCCTCTGGGACGAGCGGCTCTCCACCTCGGCGGTGGAGCGCGAGCTGATCGGCATGGATGTCAGCCGCGCCAGGCGCGCCGAGGTGATCGACGAGCATGCCGCGATCTTCATTCTGCAGGGTGCGCTTGACCGGCTGAAGACCCTGCGCGGGGACCGCTGAGCATGGCGGTCGTGATCTCGGCGCTGCTGCCGGTTTTTCTGCTGATCGTGCTCGGCTTCGTCCTCAAGCGCAGCCTGATGCGGCTCGACACGCAATGGCACGGGCTGGAGCGGCTGACCTATTACGTGCTGTTCCCGACGCTGCTGATCCAGACGCTGGTGAAGGCCGATCTGTCCAGCGTGCCGGTCGCCGGCGTCGGCGGCGCGCTGTTTCTCGCGGCGCTCGTCATGTCGCTGCTGTGCCTGGCGCTGCGCCCCCTGTTCTCCCGCTGGAACGTCGACGGCCCCGCCTTCACCTCGATCTTCCAGGGCGCAACGCGTTGGCAGACCTATGTGGCCCTTGCCGTTTCCAGCAATCTCTTCGGCCAGACGGGGCTCGCGCTGGCGTCGGTCGCCATGGTCGCGATCATCCCGCTGGTCAATGTGCTCAGCGTCTGGGTGCTCGCGCGATACGCTTCGCCGGAAAAGCCGCCGATCCGCACCATCGTATCCACGGTCGTGCAGAACCCGCTGATCTGGGCCTGCGCCATCGGACTTGCAGTCAATGTCACGCAGCTGCCGCTGCCAAAGGTCTGGCACGATGTCGCTGAAGCGCTCGGCCGTTCCTCTCTCGGCATCGGCCTCCTCGTCACCGGCGCCGGACTGCATCTGGAGGGCCTGTTCCGTCCAAGCCTGGCGGCATCGATCGCGGTGTTCCTCAAGCTGATCGTGATGCCGGTCCTTGCTGTCGCATTGGCACTCTCGTTCGGCATATCAGGCCCAGGCCTGGTGATCGTGGCCGTCTGCTCCGCCGTGCCCACATCGTCCTCCGCCTA
>JAEZEU010000186.1 GCA_023432885.1 Pseudomonadota bacterium
GTGGGATCTAGCTTGTTGCCGAGCACCGACTTGGCGATGCCGTTGATCAGAAGCGCGATCAGGATGGCGGGGAAGGTGAGCTGCACGTCGGCGATGCGCATGATCATGCTGTCGACGGCGCCGCCGACATAGCCTGCGATCAGTCCGAGCGTGATGCCGATCGTTCCTGCGAGTAGCATGCCGAGTACGCCAACAGCGAGTGAAATACGCAGGCCGTAGAGGATGGCGGACAGCACGTCGCGGCCCTGTTCATCAGTGCCGAACAGGAACGGACTCTGGCCGTCGGCGGTCCACAGCGGTGCGATGCGTGAATTCATCAATTGCAACTGCGCCGGGTCGAATGGATTCTGAACTGCGAGGAGGGGCGCCAGGACCGCCAGCAGGAAAAACAGCGCGGTGACCACAGCCGCGATCACCGTCATCGGCGAGCGTCGGAACGAATAGAAGATGTCGCTGTCGAGCGCCCGGCGCAGCCAGCCGCTGCTGCGGCCCGCGCCGGTGGCGGCTTCAGCGGGGCGGGGGACGGCGGCGTCGCTCATGGTGCTCAACCTGGTCGGCTGATGGTCGAGCGCAGGCGCGGATCGACAATGGTGTAGAGGATATCCACCATCAGGTTGATGGTGACGAAGATCAGTGACACCGTCAGCAGGTAGGCCGCCATGATCGGGATGTCCACGTTTTGTATGGCCTGCACGAACATCAGCCCCATCCCGGGCCACTGGAATACGGTCTCGGTGACGATCGAGAAAGCAATGATCGTTCCAAACTGCAGGCCGGCCACGGTGATCACGGGAACCAGCGTGTTCTTCAGCGCGTGGCCGAAATGGACCGCGCGCGTGGTCAGGCCGCGGGCGCGAGCGAAGCGAATGTAGTCGGTGCGCAATACTTCCAGCATCTCTGCGCGCACCAGCCGCATAATCAGCGTCATCTGGAACAGGCCGAGCGTGATTGCGGGCATGATGATCGCCTTCAGTCCGGAGACGGTGAGGAGCCCGGTGCTCCACCAGCCGATCTTGACGACTTCCCCGCGTCCGAACGAGGGCAGCCAGCCAAGCGTCACCGCGAACAGATAAATCAGGAGGATGCCGATCAGGAAGGTCGGCAGCGATATGCCGATCAGCGACACCGCCTGCAGCACCTTTGCAAACCAGGTGTCGCGCCGCAACGCTGTGTAGACGCCCATCAGAATGCCGAACACGAGTGAAATGATCGTGGCAACGGTCGCCAACTCGAGCGTCGCGGGCATTCGTTCCATCAGCAGATTCGAGACCGGCTGGCGGAATTGATAGGAAACGCCGAACTTGAACTGCACGGCGTTGCCGAAATAGCGGGCGAACTGCACGATGACGGGATCGTCAAGCCCGAGGGATTTACGCACCTGCTCGCGCTCAGCCGCGGGCGTGTCGAGAGAGACGATCTGGTTCACCGGATCGCCGGCAAAGCGAAACATCGAGAAAGCGATGATGCCCACGGCGAACATGACGCCGAGGGCCTGGACGGCGCGCCGAAGCGTGAAGGCGAGCATGCGATTCTTTCACTTTCTCGTCTAGCTTGCCTGGTCGCGGCCGGCCCGAAAGGAAAGGGTTCCGGAAGGCCAGGGCCGCCGGAACCCCACTTCAAGCCTTCCTACTCGCCGACAGTTGCCCAGTAGAGCAGAACCTGGTTGTCGGCGCGCTGCACCAGTTTCACCTTCTTCGAGACCCCCCAGGCGAGCGCCTGCTGGTGCAGCGGGATGTAGCCGTAGTCCTTCAGGCCGATCTCGAACGCCTGCTTGATCAGTTGATCGCGCTTGGCCATATCGGATTCGACCAGGATCTTGTCGGCCAATTCGTCGAGCTGCTTGTTGCAGTAACCGCCGAGATTGGCTTCGCCGCGCGCCTGCTTCGGATCGTCGCGGCAGCCCATGATATCGTAGAGCACGTTGTGGGCGTCCGAGGTGCCGGGCGTCCAGCCCAGCAGATAGAACGAGGTCTGGTAGCCGCCGGGCTTCAGCACCTTGGCGAAATATTGCGCCTTGGGCTGAGCCAGGAGGTTTGCCTTGACGCCGATGCGGGCGAGCATGCCGACGACGGCCTGGCAGATCGCGGCGTCGTTGACATAGCGATCGTTCGGGCAGTCCATGGTGACCTCGAAGCCATCGGGATAGCCGGCCTCGGCGAGGAGTTTCTTGGCTCGGTCAGGATCGAATTTCGGGCGGGTGAACTCGCCGGACAGCTTGTAGAGCTGCGGCGCGATCATCAGCGCCGACGGCGTCGACAGGCCCCGCATGACGCGTGTCTTGATCAGATCGACATCGATCGCCTTGAAGAAGGCTTCGCGAACGCGGATGTCCTTGAAAGGGTTCTTCCCTTTCACGTTGGAATAGAGAAGCTCGTCCCGCACCTGGTCCATGCCGAGAAAGATGGTGCGGATTTCCGGTCCCTTCAGCACTTGGGCATTCGGGCTCGCGTCGACACGGGAGATATCCTGCACCGGAACCGGCTCGATCACGTCAACCTCTCCCGACAAGAGCGCCGCGACGCGGGTTGCGTCCGAGGCGATCGGGGTGAAGATGATCTCCTTGATGTTGTGCTCGGGCTTGCGCCACCAGTTCGGGTTGGCCTTGAATACGGTCTTCACGCCGGGCTGATGACTCTCGATCGTGAAGGGGCCCGTACCGTTCGCGTGGAGGGACGCATAGCTGGGTGCGGTCGCCGCGGCGGGCGTCGGAGCTACGGCGTTATTGGCCTCGGCCCATTTCTTGCTCACGATGTACCAAGTGTCCCATTGATAATGCAGGATGGGGTTCGGCGACGTGAGGATGAAATCTACGGTGTAGTCATCGACCTTGACGACCTTCGCGTCCCTCGCGATTCGGGTCTGCAGGTTCGAGCCTTGGGCGCGCACGCGGTCTGCCGAGAACACGACGTCATCGGCGGTGAACGGATCGCCGTTCTGGAATTTTACGCCCTTACGAAGATGGAAGCGCCAGCGGGTCGGCTCGGGTGTTTCCCAACTCTCCGCAAGTGCCGGGATGATCTTCAGATCCCTGTCGCGCGCGATCAGGCCCTCATAGACGTGGCCGATATGGGCGTGGGTGGTGCTTTCGTTGAGCGTGTAGGGATCGAGCGAATTGAGCACGCCTTGGTTGGCATAGCGCAACGTCTGAGCCGATGCCGGCATGGTCGCAAAAGCGATCGTGGAAAAAATGGCCGCTGCACGCAAGGCATGACGTACCGACATTTGTTTTTGCTCTCCCCTGAGGACGGGTACCAACCGGGCGCTGGATCGGCTGCCGTTTACCGATCCATGTTGCCAGAGTTTATGCGCCGCGCAAGCGGGTTTCGCGAGCGATGGCAGCCGGTTTGCGCGGCACTGCCGCAAGGTCTAACTTCCGGCAGAAGATGCGCGGACATTCAACTTTTGGAGTGGCGGATGCCGGAACTCAAGACCGACGTCGTTGTGCTGGGTGCCGGGATGGTCGGCGTCGGCGCTGCCCTGCACCTGCAGCAGCGGGGGCGGGACGTCATGCTGGTGGACCGGCACAACGCCGCCGGCGAGGAGACGAGCTACGGCAACGCCGGGCTGATCGAGTGCGCCTCCGTCTTTCCTTATATGTTCCCGCGGGATTTCGGGCAGTTGCTGAAATATGCGCTGAATCAGACGCCGCATGTGCGCTACCGGATTGCCGATTTGCCGGAATTCCTGCCTTGGCTGCTGCGTTATTATCTGGCGTCTTCGCCGGAGCGCGCGTTGAAGAGCGCCATGGCCGAACTACCGCTGATCCGCAGCAGTCTTATCGAACATGAAGCGCTGATAGCGGAGGCGGGCGTACCGGAGCTTCTGAAGCGCAATGGCTGGCTGAAGCTGTTTCGCTCGCAGGCGACGCTCGGCCACGCCGCGCGCGAATTCGAGCGCGCCAGGCAATACGGCGTCACCGGCGAGGTCCTCGATGCCAGGGGCATCGCTGCGCTCGAACCCAATCTCAGTGGCGATTTTGCCGGTGCAGTCTTCTTCCCGGCGCCCGGATTCGTCCCTGATCCCGGCGGGCTGGCGAAAGCCTATGCTGCGCTGTTCAGCCGCAGAGGCGGACGCTTCGTCGTTGGCGATGCTCGTACGCTGGAGCAGTCAGGCATGCGCTGGCATCTATCGACGCAGGAGGGCTCCGTCACCGCGCGCGAAGTCGTGGTCGCGATGGGGCCGTGGTCGGACCAGGTTTTCAAGCCGCTCGGCTATTCCATCCCCCTCAATGTCAAGCGCGGCTATCACCTGCACCTGAAGCCGCGCGGCAATGCCGTGCTCAACCGCTGTGTGCTCGATGCCGACCAGGGCTTTGTGCTCGCGCCCATGAACCGCGGCATCCGTCTCACCACGCCGGTCGAGTTTGCCAATCGCGATGCACCGCCGAATTTCGGGCAGGTCGAACGGGCCTTGCCCAAGGCGCACACACTGTTCCCGCTCGGCGACCCCGTCGAAGCCAAGCCATGGAAAGGCGCACGGCCGTGCCTGCCGGACATGTTGCCTGTCATCGGCCGCGCGCCGCGCCATCCCGGGCTCTGGTTCGATTTCGGCCACCAGCACCATGGTTTCACGCTCGGGCCGGCAACGGGCCGGCTGCTGGCGGAAATGATGACCGGGGAGACGCCCTTTGCCGACCCGACGCCCTTCGCCGTGGAGCGGTTTGGTTGACCATGTCCGGCGACGGCCGCTTTCCTCGCTCCTGAGCCGCTTGCGTCGCGCTGCCGGTAGTGGCGATACTGCCTTGGGCGCTGACTCGCATCAGGAGCGGACATGAAGGTTAATATCGAGATCGATTGCACACCTGTCGAGGCGCGCCAGTTCTTCGGCCTGCCGGACGTCGTGCCGATGCAGACGGCGATGATGGACAAGCTGCAACAGCAGATGCTGTCCAACATCGAAAAGGTCTCGCCGGAATCGTTAATCCAGACGTGGTTCAGCTTCGATCCGAAACTCGCGGAACGCTTTCAGGAAATGTTCGTGGCGATGGCCGGTCTCGGCTCCCCGAAGAAGGACAAGTAATAGATGGGGCCGGAGGAGCCGAACGGGCCGGCAGAGGAGCGGCTTCGTCCGCCAAGCTGGCTGTTGATGCTTGCCGAACCGCGGGCGCTGTTCGAGTTCAACTCCAGCCTGCTGCTATCGCCGCTTCTGATGCAGGCGCCGCGCGGCGACGGACATCCGGTGCTGGCGCTGCCGGGCTTTCTGGCGAGCGATCTCTCGATGGCGCCGATGCGGCGCTATCTGAGGGAGCTCGGCTATGAGGCTCATGCCTGGAACATGGGCCGCAACCTCGGCGGCGTGTACAGCAAGCGGCGGGCGCTGCGCGAGTTGCTGACGGGCATTTACCAACAGACCGGGCGCAAGGTCAGCATCGTCGGCTGGAGTCTGGGCGGCGTCTATGCCCGCGACCTTGCGCTGCAATTGCCCGATGTGGTTCGTTCGGTGATTACGCTGGGCAGCCCATTTGCCAATGACATACGCGCCACCAATGCGACGCGGCTCTACGAACTTGTCTCGGGCGAGGGGGTCGACGACGTGCCCGGACTTCGCGCGGCGATCGCCGGCGACCTGCCGGTGCCGGCCACCTCGATCTATTCGCGCACCGACGGGATCGTTAACTGGCGTACCAGCCTGCTGCGGCCCTCGGCTACCGCCGAGAATATCGAGGTGCATCTGGCAAGCCATATCGGGCTCGGCGTCAACCCCGCCGCCCTCTGGGCCGTCGCCGACCGGCTGGCGCAGGGCGAAGGCGAATTCCGCCATTTTGACCGGTCGGGGCCGTTTGCCATTGCCTACGCGCCCCCGGAAAATGCACAATCCTGACAAATTGCCCCGGCTCACGGGCATGGTCTGAACGCAAGAAGCGCCGCCAAGGCGCCGTGTCGTCATCTTCGGGAGGGAGTCCATGGCCGACGCCAGGAAATTGTCTTCGTTGGACGCGTCGTTTCTTTACCTCGAAACGCCGGAAATGCCGATGCATGTCGGCAGCATGGCGATCTTCCGCCTCCCAGAAGGCTACAAGGGCGACTTCTTCGAAGAGTTCAAGGCGATGATCGCCTCGCGCCTGCACATCGCGCCGATCCTGAAAGCGCGCCTGGAGAAGGCGCCGCTCGACATCGATCATCCCTCCTGGGTCGAAGACGACCAGTTCGACATTGACCGCCACATCTTCCGCGCCAGCCTGCCGGAGCCGCGTGACCGCGCCACGCTGGAACGCATCGTCGGCTGGATGCACGCCAAGCTGCTCAACCGCGCCCGCCCGCTGTGGGAGTTCTATGTCTTCGAGGGCATGAAGGACAACGAGATCGGGCTCTATTCGAAGATGCACCATGCCTGCATCGACGGCGGCGCCGGTGCCGCGCTCACCAGCATGATCTACGACGTCACGCCGGTGCCGCGGAAAGTCGAGCCGCCGACCGCGCGCCGAGCGGCGCGGGAGCCGCGCGATATCGCCGCCAGCCTGCTCGATTCCTATCAGCAGCTCTGGACCCAGCCGTTCGATGCCTCAGCCGCGCCGAAGAGCCTGGAGCTGCCGCGCACCGGCAAGAGCGACCTGGGCTCCATCCTGTTCGACAACGCCATGTTCCAGATCGAGACCGCGGCAAAGTTCGTCAGTTCCGTACCGACGATGCTGAAGAGCTTTTCCGACGTGATCGGCAAGATCGGAGACCCGAAGTCGCGCGACAGTCTCGCCAGCATGGCCTCGCCTCCGACCATCCTCAACAAGGCGATCTCGTCGGAGCGCAGCTTTGCCGGAACATCGATCTCGCTGTCGCGGGCCAAGGCGGTGGCAAAGGCGTCCGGCGGCAAGCTCAATGACGTGGTGCTGGCGCTCGCCTCGGGCGTCCTGCGGCGCTACCTGATCAGCCAGGGCGCCCTGCCTAACAAGTCGTTGACCGCGGCGGTGCCGATCTCACTGCGCGAGGAGGGCAATGCCGACGCCAACAACCAGGTGTTCGGCATGATCTGCTCGATCGCCACCAATATCGAGGATCCCAAGGAGCGTCTGGAGGCGATCATCGCCCAGTCCAGCAAGTCCAAGGAGATGTCGCATCCGCTGCGCGCGCTGATGCCGCAGATCTCCAACCTCTCGATGCTGGGCGCCCCGATCGTGGTGCAGATCCTTTCGCTGCTCTACAGCCGCTCCAATCTTTCCGACGTACTGCCGCCGGCGGCCAACGTCACGGTATCCAATGTGCCTGGGCCGCGGCAGACCCTCTATGCGGCCGGCGCCGAGCTGTTGCACATCTTCCCGGTGTCGATCTCGGCCCATGGGCTGGCCCTCAACATCACCGTGCAGAGCTATCGCGACCAGCTCGATTTCGGCTTCATTGCGGGCGCCAACATCATCCCGCATGTCCAGGTGCTCTGCGATATGCTGCCCGTGGAGTTTGATGCGATCGAGGCGGCCTACGCGCCGCCGCCTTCCGAGGTCAAGAGCGCGGCTGAGTAGGATTTTTACCGATGATTGAAATGCCGCCGCTTCAGTTCGCCCAGGTGAACGGAATTCGCATGGGCTTCTATGAAGCAGGGCCCAGGACCGACAAGCCACCGATGGTGCTGTGCCATGGCTGGCCGGAACTCGCCTTTTCCTGGCGTCACCAGATCAAGGCGCTCGGCGCGGCCGGCATCCGCGTGATCGCGCCGGACCAGCGCGGGTATGGTGCGAGCGACCGGCCAGAGCCGGTCGAGGCCTACGACATGGAGCACCTGACCGGCGATCTCGTGGGTCTTCTCGATCACCTTGGCATCGACAAGGCCATCTTCGTCGGCCATGACTGGGGCGGCTTCGTCGTCTGGCAGATGCCGCTGCGCCATCCCGACCGCGTCGCCGGTGTGGTCGGGGTCAACACGCCGCACTGGAATCGCGCTCCGGCGGATCCGATCGAGCTGTTCCGCCAGCGTTTTGGCGATCACATGTATATCGTACAGTTCCAGGACCCTGCGCGTGAGCCCGACAGGATCTTTGGCAGCCGGGTCGAGCAAACGTTTGACGCGTTCATGCGCAAGCCGGTGAAGCGTCCCGAGGACGCGCCGGCCGAACAGCCGATTGCGGGCGTCGGTGCATCGCCGCGGATCAATCTGGCGTTTCCGCAGATGATTGCGAACTACGACGCCGCGCATGATCCGCGCACGCCGATCCTCTCCGCCGAAGAGAAGAAGGTGTTCGTCGATACCTACACGAAGACCGGCTTCACCGGGGGCATCAACTGGTATCGCAATTTTTCCCGCAACTGGGAGCGCTCCAAGGGGCTGGACCATCATGTGAAGGTGCCCTCACTGATGATCATGGCGGAGAATGACGCGGTGCTGCCGCCGTCGGCCGCCGATGGAATGGAAAAGCTCGTCCCTGATCTGGAGAAATATCTGGTCAGGGACAGCGGCCATTGGACGCAGCAGGAGAAGCCGGAAGAGGTCAGCGCCAAGCTGATCGAGTGGCGTAGAAGGCGGTTTGGGTGACGACGAAGTCGTCATTCCGGGCTCGATGCTTCGCATCACCCGGAATGAGGGGAAGAGAATACAGAGGCAGGAGGCAGTTTCGCTATGGCGTCCCCCAACAAGTTGAGTCCGATCCCACGTCCGCCGACCAAGCCGGTGGTCGGCAACATGCTGTCGCTGGACTCCTCTGCGCCGGTGCAGCATCTGGTGCGGCTCGCCAAGGAATTCGGCCCGATCTACTGGCTCGACATGATGGGCGCACCCCTGGTCATCGTCTCCGGCCATGACCTCATCGATGAACTCTCCGACGAGAAGCGTTTCGACAAGGCGGTGCGCGGCGCACTGCGGCGGGTGCGCGCGGTCGGCGGCGACGGCCTGTTCACCGCCGACACCAACGAGCCGAACTGGAGCAAGGCGCACAACATCCTGCTTCAACCGTTCGGCAACCGCGCCATGCAGTCCTACCATCCGAGCATGGTCGACATCGCCGAGCAGCTGGTGAAGAAGTGGGAGCGGCTCAACGCCGACGACGAGATCGAGGTGGTGCACGACATGACCGCGCTGACGCTCGACACGATCGGGCTGTGCGGCTTCGACTACCGCTTCAATTCCTTCTACCGCAGGGATTACCATCCGTTCGTGGAATCGCTCGTGCGTTCGCTCGAGACCATCATGATGACCCGGGGCCTGCCGCTGGAGAATCTCTGGATGCAGAAGCGGCGGCGCGACCTCGTCGCCGACGTCGCCTTCATGAACAAGATGGTCGACGAGATCATCGCCGAGCGGCGCAAGAGCACGGATGCGACGGAGGCAAAAAAGGACATGCTGGGCGCCATGATGACCGGCGTCGACCGCGTCACCGGCACCCAGCTCGACGACATAAACATCCGCTACCAGATCAACACCTTCCTGATCGCGGGCCACGAGACCACCAGCGGTCTCTTGTCCTGCACCATCTATGCCCTCCTGAAGCATCCCGATGTCCTCAAGAAGGCCTATGAGGAAGTTGACCGGGTGCTCGGCCCCGATATCAATGCCAGGCCGACCTACCAGCAGGTGACGCAGCTCACCTACATCACCCAGATCCTGAAAGAAGCGCTCAGAATGTGGCCGCCGGCTCCGGCCTACGGCATTGCGCCGCTCAAGGACGAGACGATCGGCGGCAAATACAAGCTGAAGAAAGGCACCTTCGTCACCGTGCTGGTCATGGCCTTGCACCGTGACCCCAGCGTCTGGGGCCCGAACCCGGACGTGTTCGATCCCGAGAATTTTTCCCCCGAGGCCGAAGCCAAGCGCCCAATCAATGCCTGGAAGCCGTTCGGCAACGGTCAGCGCGCCTGTATCGGCCGCGGTTTTGCCATGCACGAGGCAGCGCTCGCCATCGGCATGATCCTGCAGCGCTTCAAGCTGATCGATGCGCACCGCTACCAGATGCATCTGAAGGAAACGCTGACGATCAAGCCCGACGGCTTCAGGATCAAGGTTCGTCCGCGCACCGACTCGGATCGCGGCGCCTTTACCGGTACGAAGCCGGTTGCTGCGGCATCCTCAAGCGCGGCTGCACCGCGGGCGCGGACGAGGCCCGGGCACAACACGCCGTTGCTGGTCCTCTACGGCTCCAACCTCGGCACGGCGGAAGAACTCGCCACGCGCGTCGCCGACCTCGCCGAGGTCAACGGCTTTGCGACCAAGCTTGCGCCGCTCGACGACTACGTCGGAAAGCTGCCGGCCGAAGGGGGCGTCCTGATCTTCTGCGCCTCCTACAACGGCGCTCCGCCGGACAACGCCACGCAGTTCGTGAAGTGGCTCGGCAGCGGCAATCTTGCGAAGGATGCGTTCGCAAAAGTCCGCTACGCGGTGTTCGGCTGCGGCAACAGCGACTGGGCGGCGACCTATCAGTCGGTGCCGCGCCTGATCGACGAGCAGCTCAGGGCACATGGCGCGCGCAGCGTCTATGAACGCGGCGAGGGCGATGCCAGGAGCGACCTCGACGGTCAGTTCGAAGGCTGGTTTGCCAAGGCGGCTGCCGCTTCGGTGAAGGAGTTCGGCCTCGACTCCAACTTCACCCGCAGCGCCGACGACGAGCCGCTTTATTCCGTCGAGCCGGTGGCGCCGACCACGGTCAACGCCGTTGTCGCGCTTGGCGGCGTCTCGCCGATGAAGGTGCTCGCCAACAACGAGCTGCAGAACAAATCCGGCGCCAATCCATCGCAGCGTTCGACCCGGCACATCGAGGTGCAGGTGCCGGCGAACCTGACCTACCGCGTCGGCGATCATCTGTCCGTGGTGCCGCGCAACGATCCCGCGCTGGTCGATTCGGTGGCGCGTCGCTTCGGCTTCCTGCCGGCGGACCAGATTCGGCTGAAGGTGCCGGAAGGCCGCCGCGCGCAACTGCCGGTGGGCGAAGCCGTCTCGGTCGGGCGCCTGCTCACCGAATTCGTCGAACTGCAGCAGATCGCCACGCGCAAGCAGATCCAGATCATGTCCGAGCACACGCGGTGCCCGGTGACCAAACCGAAGCTGCTGGCCTATACTGGTGATGACGAAGCATCCGCCGAGCGGTACCGGACGGACGTCATCGCCAAACGCAAATCGGTGTTCGATCTGCTGGAAGAATTCCCGGCCTGCGAACTGCCGTTCCATGCGTATCTGGAAATGTTGTCGCTGCTCGCGCCGCGCTACTACTCGATCTCGTCCTCGCCATCAGTTGATCCGCAGCGCTGCAGCGTTACCGTCGGCGTGGTGCAGTCGCCGGCCAACTCCGGCCGCGGCATCTACAAGGGCGTCTGCTCCAACTATCTCTCCGGCCGCCGTGTCGGCGACACCATTCATGCCACGGTCCGCGAGACCAAGGCAGGCTTCCGTCTGCCTGACGATTCCTCGGTGCCGATCATCATGATCGGCCCCGGCACGGGGCTCGCGCCATTCCGCGGATTCCTGCAGGAGCGCGCGGCGCGGAAAGCAGAAGGTGACACGCTGGGACCCGCCATGCTGTTCTTCGGCTGCCGGCATCCCGAGCAGGATTTCCTCTATGCCGATGAGCTGAAGGGCTTTGCCGCCGATGGCATCAGCGAACTCCACACGGCGTTCTCGCGCGCCGACGGGCCGAAGACCTATGTGCAGGACCTGCTTGCCCAGCAAAAGGACAAGGTGTGGAGCCTGATCGAGAAGGGTGCCGTCATCTTCGTCTGCGGCGACGGCAGCAGGATGGAGCCCGACGTCAAGGCGACGCTGATGTCGATCCATCAGGAGAAGACCGGCGCTAGCGCCGAGGCCGCCTCGAAATGGATCGAAGAGATGGGCACGAAGAACCGATACGTGCTGGATGTGTGGGCGGGCGGCTAACCCCCGCTTGTCATGCCCCCGCGTATGCGGGGCATCCAATACGCCGCGGCCTTTCGATTGATCGCTGACGTCTTTGGAATACGTCATCGCCCGGTCAAGCCGGGCAATGACGAGGTGTGCTAAGCCGCCTTCGCCGCAGCGCCCTTCGCGTGCTCCGCGATGGCGCCGATGATTTGCGGCCACATCCGCATCGGCAGCGCGTGGCCCATGCCTTCGATCATCACGAACTTGGCGCCCGGGATCGATGCCGCCGTGTCCTTGCCGCCTTCGGGGCGCACCAGCGGGTCGACCGTGCCGTGAATGACGAGCGTCGGCGCCTTCACCAGGCGCAGGCGCTCCTTGCGGCTGCCGGAGGCGAGGATGGCGCGCAGCTGCCGGCCGACGCCGGGCGGATTGAGGCCGCGCTCCCAGGTGCGCGCCGCGCGCGCGGGGTCAAGCGCCTCCTCCTCGGGGAATGAGCCGGCGCGCAGGATTTTCCAGGTCTGGGCGAAACGGGCGAAATACTCTTCCTTGCTCGCCGGCGGCGGTGCCATCAGCACGGCGGTGGCTTCGCGGGTTGGAGGCGGGATTCTTGGATTGCCGGTGGTTGACATGATCGAGGTCAGCGAGTGGACGCGCTCGGGGAAGGTGATCGCGATTTCCTGCGCGATCATGCCGCCCATGGAGGCGCCGACGATGTGGGCGGTTCGGATGTGCAAATGATCCATCAGCGCGATGGTGTCTTCTGCCATGTCGCGCAGCTTATAGGGCGCAGCCACCGGAATTCGCAAGAAACGCAGCTTCAGCAGCTCCACGGCAGTGAGCCGCTTGCCGCCGCTCAACTTGCTGGATTTGCCGATGTCGCGGTTGTCGAAGCGGATCACCCGGAAGCCGCGCGCGGCGAGCTGGCGGCAGAAATCGTCGTCCCAATGGATCATCTGGGCACCCAACCCCATGATCAGCACCATGGGTTCGGCATTGGCATCGCCGAAGATCTCGTAGCAGATCTCGATGCCGTTGACGTGGGCGAGCCGCGGCGGCTGATGGTCTGACGACGACACCTTTGCATTCCTTCGGGTGGTAGCTCGATGTCGCTACTCTATGACACGGATTGCGGCAGCGCAGAAGGCTTTCCAACGTCCGCACTGCTATCCGCTTGTTGACCGGCTCGTCGCGACAGTGTGGTATGCCCAAAAGAACAGCGAGGCGGCAGGACACAAGCCGGAACTCGCGGCCCAATTCGGAGGAGACGGAAATGTCCGACAAGAGCAACGATCCCGTTGCGATGTGGCAGAACATGATCGGCGAAATGGAGAAGGGGTTCAATTCCTTCGCCAACCAGACCATGTCATCGCCTGAATTCTCCAAGGTGATGAACCAGGTCGGCGGGGCAGCCGCCGGTGCGCAGAAGCAGCTCGGCGAGCTCATGGAGAAATATCTCATCAGCATGAACATGCCGAGCCGGGCGCAGATGGTCGGCATGGCCGAGCGCCTGCAGTCGATCGAGGGTCAGCTCAGCGAGATCAAGGCCATGCTGGCCCAGATGAGCAAGGCGTCGGGCGTGCCGTCCGGCGCGTCGGGCACACCCATGCCGCCGCGCACCAAGCGTCCACCCTCGGCCGAGGGAGAGCCAAAATGAATGCGCCCACGGGTCTCGATCTCGCTTCGATCTCGGATCGGGTCCAGGCCGAGGTGCAGCGCGCGATCCAGCGCAGCATCAAGGGCGTTGAATATTTCTCGACCTCCGGGCCTGCGCTCGGCTCCACGCCGAAGGATGTGCTGATCAGCCGCGGCACCATGAACCTCTATCACTACCGGCCGCTGGCGGACGAAATCTATCGCGTGCCGATCCTGATCGTGATGGCCACTACCAACCGCGGCTACATTCTCGACATGGTGCCGGGTCAGAGCTTCATCGAATTCCTGCTCAGGCGGGGCTACGACGTCTACATGCTGGACTGGAGCGCGCCCAAGCCGGAGGAGAAATCGCTGGGTATGGAGGACTACGTCCTCAACTTCATCCCGGAATCCGTGCGCCGCGTGCAGGAGCATTCCGGTATCGATGATGTCAGCGTGATCGGCTATTGCTTCGGCGGCGTGCTGTCGCTGCTCTACGGCTCGATCTTTCACGACGGCCCGATGAAGAACCTGATCTGCTTCACTACGCCGATCGATTTCCGCGAGATGAAGCTGTTCTCCAACTTTTCCGATCGCCGCTATTTCGACGTAGACCGCCTTGTGGACAGCGCCGGCAACATGCCGCCCGAATTGATCCTGCAATCCTTCGAGATGCTGCGGCCGGCCTCCCGCGCGGCGAGCCAGGTGCAGCTGTGGGAGAACATCTGGAACGACGAGTTCGTCAAATCGTACCGCATGTTCGACCGCTGGGCGACCGACACGCTGCCGCTGGCGGGCGAGTATTTCCGCACGATCACCAAAGACCTGATGTGGGACAACAAGCTCTTCAATGACACCATGACGGTGGGCGGCCGTCCGGCGAGGCTCGACAAGATCAAGGTTCCGATCCTGCATGCGGTTGCCGAGCACGACCACATTGTGCCTTATGACGCGGCCAAGCACCTGATCCGGAAGGTGGGCTCAACCGACAAGGAAGAAGTGATCCTCAAGGGCGGTCACGTCAGTCTGGTCGCCGGGCCGAATGCGATCCGCAGGCTTTGGCCCAAACTCGATACCTGGCTGGGTGGAAGATCGATATGACCGAGACACGTTCCTATCCGCGCCGCATCCATACCGATGCCGGCGACCTTGAATTCCGCCTGATGTCGCGCGCCGATGAGGCCGCGGTGCTCGAGTTCGCCAGGGCGCTGCCGACCCATGACCTTTTGTTCCTGCCGCGCAATATCAGCCAGCCCAAAGTGCTGTCGGCCTGGATCAAGGAGATCGAACGGGGTGATATCGTCAGCCTGTTAGCGGTGAAGGACGGCAGGGTGGTTGGCTGCGGCACCCTGGTGCGCGACCCGCATTCCTGGTCGACCCATGTCGGCGAGATTCGGATGGTGGTGTCGCAGGACGTCCGCGGGCAGGGGGTAGGCCGGGCGCTGTCGCAGGAGACGTTTGCGCTCGCGCTCTGCGCCGGGCTGGAAAAGCTCTCGGTACAAATGACCGTCGACCAGCAGGCCGCGATCGCCCTGTTCGAGACCCTTGGCTTCAAGGCGGAGGCCCTGCTTCGGGACCACGTCTGCGACGTCGCCGGCAAGAAGCACGACATCGTCGTGCTTGGGCACAATGTGGCGCAGGTGGCGGCCCAGATGGAGGCCTACGGCCTGCCCGGGGCCGTCCAGCATTAGCGCCGGTCGGCCCGGGGGCAGCTTCCTGCATGACGGGCAAGTGGCCCTGAAATCAGAAGATCACGATTTCGTGATATTGCATCGCAACATTATTGTTGCGATGCACCATTAGCTGTGTCACACCCTTTGCTGCCCCGGGCCAATCCGGACGGGGTGAGCCCGTTGCTCAAACATGAGGATGGAGACCCAGATGACCACCGAGACCAATTCCGTGCTGAACACCGTCAAGGAAGCGTTCGCACCCGTCACCGAGGCGTTCGCCAAGTTCCAGAATATGGAAGTTCCGGAAGCCGCCCGTGAGTTCGTGAAGAAGCAGGCCGAGACCGCCAAGGAGCGCGCCGCCGACGTCTACGCCGGCTCCGAGAAGGTCACCGCCGCGATCGAGTCCGCCGTTGCCGGTTCGGTCACCGAGGCCGCCAAGATCAGCCGTAACATCCAGCAGGCGATGTACCAGGACGCGGAAGCGTTCTTCGCCGGCATCGACAAGCTGGCTTCCGCCAAGTCGCTGAGCGAAGCCTATCAGATCCAGTCGGATCTCGCCCGCGCCCGCGGCGAAGTCCTCGTTTCCCGTGCCAAGGCCACTGCCGAGTATGTCGGCAAACTCGTGACCGAGGGCGCGAAGAACGCGCAGGACAATTTCGCCAAGGTCTACGGAAAGACCGCCTGACAGCGCGGTTGTTGCGTGAGTACTCGATGGACGGCCCGCTTCGGCGGGCCTTCTTTTTGGCCTGCAACGGCATAGATCAACCTCCGATCCTCATGGTGAGGCGCACTAGCGCCGTCTCGAACATGAGGCCACAGACGAGCCCTGCATCCTTCGAGATGCGGCGAAGGCGCCGCTCCGAGGATGAGGGGGCAGGTCGGTTCGAAGGCCATCATGACCCTGACTCTCCCCGGCAACTTCGCGCTCGATTCTCCCGGCGATGCCGCACGTGCCGCGGAACTTCGCCGTGTGAAGGCGCTGGCGACGATCGTGCTGGCCATAACGTTCGCCGTCTTCATCGGCGCGAGATGGATGTTGCCTGTGCATCCTGCGTTCGGTTTTGTGGCCGCCTTTGCCGAAGCCGCCACCATCGGAGGTCTCGCCGACTGGTATGCAGTGGTCGCGCTGTTCAAGCGGCCGCTGGGCCTGCCGATCCCGCACACTGCGATCATCCAGAGCAATCAGCACCGCATTGCCGACAAGTTAGGCGAATTCATCGAAGTACATTTCCTCGAGGCGGGTCCGGTCGAGGCAAAGCTGCGCCAGATCGATTTCGGTTCCTTCGTTGCCGACTGGCTGCGCGACCGCAAGAAGAGCGAGGATCTCGCGCGCTTCGTGCTGCGCTTGCTGCCCGAGGCTTTGACGGCGACGGAAAGCTCGGGGTTGATGAGCTTCATCACCCGCCGCGTCACGTCGCAGCTAATGGCGATTGATCTCGCGCCGCTCGCCGCCGGCACCTTACGTTCCTTTGTACAGGAAGGGCGGCATCAGGGGTTGCTCGACGATCTCCTGCGCACGGTGCACCAGACGCTGACATCAGCGGAAACGATGGCGATGATCCGCGAGAGGATCCGCGCCGAATTGCCGACTCTCCTGAGACTCTACCGCGCCGACCGTTTCCTGGTGAACCGCATCGTGGCTTCAGCCACGACGTTCTTCGAAGAAGTGCGTAATGATCCCGGCCACCCCTTCCGCGGGGAGTTCAATCGCTTGCTGTTGTCGCTGGTGGAGAAGCTCGGCAGTGATCCGGCGTTTGCGAAACGAATCGACGGACTGAAGCGTGATATCCTGGCACGGCCGGAACTCGGCGATCTCGCGCGCAATGTCTGGGCCAACGCGCGCTCTTTCATCGAGCGCAGCGCTTCGGGCGAAACGCAGGTGCTGCAGCAGCTTCTGGCGAAGATGTTCGTGGAGGCGGGCGAGGCGCTGGCCGGCGATGCGGAGATGCGCGCCGAGATCAACCAGGGTCTCGTCGCCGTGCTGCGCAGCTTCATCGCCGACCAGAAGAGCGGCGTCTCCACCTTCATCGCCGATCAGGTGAAGGCGTGGGATATGGGGCAGCTGATCTCGCTGATCGAGATTAATGTCGGCAAGGACCTGCAGTACATCCGCTTCAACGGATCGTTGATCGGCGGGCTTGCGGGATTGGCGCTCTACACGCTGGAATACCTGCTGCGGCTCGTGTGACTATTTCAACACGGCAAGCTCTTTAATCGGCAGCATGGCCGTCGCCTCGGCTTGAATAGCCAAGAACAGTTCCATAGCTTTTTGGGTAGTGATGTTGCGTTGCGGAACGAATTTCTGCGTTGTGCGTCATTACAAGCCCCGATGGCCGGCCGCCGTGACTTGAGGCGCCGCGCCGCAACAGGAGACACAATGTCCGTTGCTGCACAGACGCTTCGCCCGCCGTCCAGGACCCTGATGCTGCTCGAGGGGCGCGCCATCCATGAGCTTGGCGCCTTTATCGGCGCACTGCCCCTGTTGAGCCTGGCGCCGCATGGCGACGGACATCCCGTGCTGGTGCTGCCCGGTCTCGTTGCATCGGACGTTTCCACGCGCCCGCTGCGCGCCTTCCTGAGGACGCGCGGTTACACCGTCAGCGGCTGGCGTCAGGGCCGCAATCTCGGCCTTCGGCCCGGCGTGCAGGATGCGATGGTCGATCTCGTGCAGGAATTGCACGACACTCACGGCCGCAAGATTTCGCTGGTGGGCTGGAGTCTGGGCGGGCTCTACGCGCGCCAGCTCGCCAAGCTGATGCCGGACCGCGTGCGCCAGGTGATCACGCTCGGCAGCCCGTTCGCTGCGAGCCCGAAGGCGACCAACGCCTGGCGCGTGTACGAGATGGCAAGCGGCCGGCGCGCTGAGGAAGAGGATTCGCGTTTCGGCGGAACGCTAGCGGGCGCGCCGCCGGTGCCGACCACGGCGATCTTTTCCCGCAGCGACGGCATCTGCGCCTGGCAGGGCTGCCGCGAGCAGTCGTCCCACATGGCCGAGAGCATCGAAGTCGAGAGCAGCCATTGCGGCATGGGTCATCACCCGGCCGTGGTCTATGCGGTTGCCGATCGCCTCGCGCAGAAGGAGGGCGAATGGGCCCCGTTCGACCGCAGGGGCTGGCGCAGCCTCGTGTATCCTGATCCCAACCGATAGGCGAACTCCTGTTTCCGTCATGGCCGGGCTTTGTCCCGGCCATCCACGTCTTTGTTGCGGATCGAAGAGAAGACGTGGATCCCGGCACAAGGCCGGGTACGACCAGCATAGATGGAGCTCCTCCCACACGGCGACATTGTCGTGAATCGACGAAACGCGGTATGCGTCAGCCATGGCGCAGCCGCTCGCACGCATTGTCGACCAGCTGAAGCGCGAACCCTCGCGCACCGGCTCGATCATCATCACTGTATTCGGCGACGCCATCGTGCCGCGCGGCGGATCGGTTGCGCTCGCCACGCTCCTGGAATTCTTCGCCGCGATCGACGTCGACAGCTCCGTGGTCCGCACGGCCATGTCGCGGCTCACCGCCGACGGCTGGTTCGAGCGCGAAAAGGTCGGCCGCAACAGCTTCTATCGTCTCGTGCAGCGCGAACGACTGACCTTCGACATTGCCACCAGGCACATCTACGGCCCGCCGGCCTCCGACTGGACCGGCCGCTTTGAACTCTTGCTGATTTCCAACGGCGGCGACCGCGAGGCGGCGCGCGAGGCTCTGAAGAATGCTGGCTTCGGCACGCCGCTGCCGGGCGTCTGGGTCGCGCCCTCGGGCGTGCCGATCCCGGAGGAAGCCAGAGCGGCGATCCGGCTTGAAGTTTCGGCCGAGGACGACAGCGGAAGGCGGCTGCTCAGCGAAAGCTGGCCGCTTGAACGAACGGCGGAGGCCTACCGCCGCTTCATGAAAAGCTTCGAGCCGTTGCGCGCCTGGGTCGCGCGCGACGGGCTCTCCGACATCGAAGCGTTCACCGCGCGCGTCCTGCTGATACACTATTACCGCCGTGTCGTGCTGCGCGATCCGCTGCTGCCCATGTCGCTGCTGCCGCGGGACTGGCCGGGCAGGGCGGCACGCCAACTCTGCGGCGAGATCTATCGCGGGCTGCTTGCCGCGTCCGAACAATGGCTTGACCGCCATGCCAGCAACGAAAACGGCCCGCTGCCGCCTGCCGGAAAGGAGCTTTCGCGGCGCTTTGCCGATTGATACAATGTGTTACAGAAATATCTTGCATGAGATATTTTTTGTTATATATTCTACCTAACGGAGCCTAGGGAGGTCGGCCATGTATACTCAGGCGCTCAACACGTCTGACGGCGAAGACCGCAATGTCGAGGACGCCGCGCGGGCCGCGCAATTTCAGGCGCGCATCGATGCGGAAGAACGCATCGAGCCGAATGACTGGATGCCCGCGGCCTACCGCAAGACGCTGACGCGGCAGATTTCCCAGCACGCCCACTCCGAAATCGTCGGCATGCTGCCCGAGGGCAACTGGATCACCCGCGCTCCGACGCTGCGCCGCAAGGTTGCGCTGCTTGCCAAGGTGCAGGACGAATGCGGCCATGGGCTCTACCTCTACGCCGCTGCCGAGACGCTCGGCTCGTCGCGCGAAGAACTCGTTGATGCGATGCTCGCGGGCAAGGCGAAATATTCCTCGATCTTCAACTATCCGACACTGACCTGGGCCGACATCGGCACGATCGGCTGGCTCGTTGATGGCGCGGCGATCATGAACCAGATCCCGCTGTGCCGTTGTTCCTACGGTCCCTATGCGCGCGCGATGCTCCGCGTCTGCAAGGAGGAGTCCTTCCACCAGCGCCAGGGGTACGAGATCATGATTGCGCTTTGCCGCGGCAGCGAGGAGCAGAAGGCGATGGCGCAGGATGCGCTGAACCGCTGGTGGTGGCCGGTGCTGATGATGTTCGGTCCGCCCGACTCCGCTAGCCAGCACAGCGACACCTCGACAAAGTGGAAGATCAAGCGCTTCTCCAATGACGAGCTGCGACAGAAGTTCGTCGATGCCACCGTGCCGCAGGCGCAGTTCCTCGGGCTCACGATTCCCGATCCCGGCATGACACAGGATGCGGACGGCCACTGGCGCTATAGCGAGATCGACTGGACCGAGTTCAAGCAGGTGCTGGCCGGAAACGGCCCCTGCAACCGTGACCGCATGGCTGCGCGGCGCAAGGCACATGAAGAGGGTGCCTGGGTGCGTGAGGCTGCGGCTGCCTACGCAGAGAAGCGGAAAGCTCGCCGGCTGGCGCAGGCCGCGGAATAGGGAGGTGCGCGATGGCGACGCCTAATACCACGCTTTGGGAAGTCTTCATCCGCAGCCGCAACGGCCTCGCCCATAAGCATTGCGGCTCGCTGCATGCGGCCGATGCGACGATGGCGCTCCAGGCCGCGCGCGATATCTACACCCGCCGCGGCGAGGGCCTGTCGATCTGGGTGGTGCCGTCGAGCATGATCACGGCATCGGACCCATCGGAAAAGGGCATGATGTTCGAGCCCGCGGAGTCGAAGATCTACCGGCATCCGACGTTCTACGAGGTGCCGGAAGAAGTGGGGCATATGTGACTCTCAACCTCTCATGGTGAGGAGCGCGAAGTCCGTCTTTCACCATGTGGCCCGCGGCCCCTCCTTCGAGAAGCCCGTTCCGCGCCCATCAGGATGAGGACGGAGCAAATGGAACGTAAAATGGCTACGCCCTCGATCAAGGTCTCTGAGATCCCGCTGGTGCTCTACACGTTGCGCCGCGCGGACGACGCGCTGATCCTCGGCCACCGCCTGTCGGAATGGTGCGGTCACGCGCCCATGCTGGAAGAGGACATGGCGCTCGCCAATATGGCGCTGGATCTGCTCGGCCAGGCACGCGAACTCTACAGCTACGCTGCCAGGGTCGAAGGCAGAGACAACGACGAGGACAAGTTCGCCTACCTGCGCGATGTCAGGCAATACCGCAACATTCTGCTGGTCGAGCAGCCGAACGGCGACTTCGCGCGCACCATGGTGCGGCAGTTCTTCTACGCCACGTCAGCCGATCTCTATTGGCGCGCGATGATGAGTTCGACGGACACGACGCTGGCCGCAATCGCTGCCAAGTCCGAGAAGGAAAGCGCCTATCACGTCCGCCATTGCTCGGAATGGATCGTTCGTCTCGGCGATGGCACCGAGGAAAGCCATGCGCGCGCGCAGGACGCAATCGACCATCTCTGGGCCTATACAGGCGAGATGTTCGAGGTCGATGATGCCGAGCGCGGCCTGATCGCCGCGGGGATTGCAATCGATCCGGCAAGCCTGAAGGCGCAGTGGCTCAAGATCGTCAGCGGCATCGTTGCCGAGGCGACGTTGGCGCTGCCTGCAAACAACTGGATGCAGCAGGGCGGGCGCATCGGTCGCCACAGCGAGCATCTCGGCCATTTGCTCAGCGAGCTGCAGTCGCTGCAGCGCAGTTTTCCGGGGGCGACATGGTGACGGCCACGCCCAGTGATGCCAATCTGCGGCAGCGGGCGTGGAACGCCGCGGCGCGGGTGGTCGATCCGGAGATTCCGGTGCTGACCATCGCCGACCTCGGCGTCCTTCGCGACGTTGCCGTTCATGACGGCCGCGTCGAGGTCGCCATCACGCCGACCTATTCCGGCTGTCCCGCCATGAACATGATCGCGCTGGAGATCGAGCTCGCGCTGGAGCGCGAGGGCATCGCCCGGCCGACCATCCGCACCGTGCTTTCGCCGGCCTGGACCACGGACTGGATGAGCGAGGACGGCAGGCGGAAGCTGCGCGAGTACGGCATCGCGCCGCCGGTAAGAGGCTCCGGCCGCCGCGCGCTGTTCGGCGCCCTTGAGGTGGCATGCCCGCAATGCGGCTCGGTCGATACCGAGTTGCTCGCCGAATTTGGCTCGACATCATGCAAGGCACTATGGCGCTGCAAGAGCTGCCGTGAACCCTTCGACTATTTCAAGTGTCACTGATCATGACCACGCCGCGCTTTCATCGCCTTGCCGTCGACAACCTGCGCCGCGAAACTCCGGACGCTGTATCAATGACATTTGCAATTCCGCAGGAACTCGCGGGCGATTACAGCTTCCTGCCTGGTCAATACCTGACCCTGCGCACCACCATGGACGGCGAGGAAGTGCGGCGTTCCTATTCGATCTGTTCCGGACCGGATGACGGCGAGATGCGCATCGCCGTCAAGAAGGTCGATGGCGGCGCGTTCTCGAATTGGGCCGCGGAGGAGCTGAAACCCGGCGACCAGCTCGAGGTGATGACGCCGACCGGCCGCTTCGGCGTTGCGCATGCGCCGGATCAGGCGAGGCTCTATGTCGGCTTCGCGGCCGGCTCGGGCATCACGCCCATCCTGTCAATCATCAAGGGCGTGCTGGCGCGGGAGCCACGGAGTCGCTTCTTCCTATTTTACGGCAATCGCACCGCCGAGGGCATGCTGTTCCGCGAAGAACTGGAGGAGCTGAAGGACCGGTTCCTGCAGCGCCTCTCGCTGTTCCACGTGATCTCCGGCGAGGAGCAGGACATCCCGATCCTGCACGGCCGTCTCGACGGTGACAAGGTGAGGGTACTTTTGCGCTCGCTGGTACCGGCTGCACACGTCGATCACGTCTTCATTTGCGGCCCGACGGGCATGAGCGAGGATATCGAAGCGACGTGCCGGACCATCGGTATTGCCGACGAGAAGATTCATGTCGAGCGCTTCGTCTCGGAATTCGGCGGCAGGCCGCGCCCGAGGAAGGCCGTAGAATCTGGCGCGCCGCCCAAGGCAATGGCTTCACTGATCATCGACGGCAAGCGGCGCGAGGTGCCCGTTGCGGAGGGCGAGGCCATTCTCGATGCGGCCCTGCGCGCCGGAATGGACCTGCCATTCGCCTGCAAGGGTGGCATGTGCTCGACCTGCCGCGCCAAGCTGGTGGAGGGCGAGGCACAGATGGAGGTGAACTATTCGCTGGAGCCGTGGGAATTGAAGGCCGGCTTCATCCTGACCTGCCAAGCGCGGCCGGCATCGGAAAAAGTCGTGGTCGATTACGATCACGTCTAGTTCCGTCATTCCGGGGCGATGCGCAGCGTCGAACTCTCTGGAGCGCACTTGCGGTCCTGAGAATCTCGAGGTTCCGGGTTCAGGCTTCGCGTGCCCGGAACGACGGAAGAGAGATTGTTGGGCGCGTTGACACCTTGCGTGCTTCGCGCCCAGACTGCCTGAACCTCAACGAGGCTCGCAACAAGCGAGCCCGGCAACGCTCTGGGAGTGGACAAGTGAACGTCAAGGCCACGCTATCGCCCGACGACCTCGCGCGCGCCTGCGCGGAGGCGATGTGGAAAGGGGACGACGCCTCAAGCGGCCTCGGCATGGAGATCGTCGATATCGGCCCCGGCCGGGCTACGCTGACCATGACCGTGCGGCCCGAGATGGTGAACGGCCAGCGCATCGCCCATGGCGGCTTCATCTTCACGCTCGCCGATTCCGCCTTCGCCTTTGCATGCAACAGCCATAACGATCGCGCGGTCGCGGCGCAGGGCAACATCAGCTTCCTGCGGCCGGGCAAGCTCGGCGATAGACTGGTCGCGACCGCACGCGAAATCTCGCGCAGCGGGCGTTCCGGCATATACGACGTGCGAGTCACCGTGGGCGATGAGGTGATCGCGGAATTTCGCGGCCATTCCCGTACCATTCCCGGCACCTGGCTGCCGGTGGCCGACAGCGACAGGAAACAACAATGATAACTCCAGGGGAAACGCACCATGGCTTCGACAGGCCTGAAATCGAGGGGCGACCAATATTGTCCCGAACTTGATGATGCGGAGCGCGCCTCGCGCGACCAGATAATTGCGCTGCAGACGAAGCGGCTCGCCTGGTCGCTGAAGCACGCCTACGACAATGTCGGCCACTATAAGAATGCCTTCGATCAGGCCGGTGTGCATCCGTCCGACTTCAAGCAGCTTTCCGATCTCGCCAAGTTCCCGTTCACCATGAAGACGGATCTTCGCGACAATTATCCCTTCAATATGTTCGCCGTGCCGCGCGAGAAGCTCGTCCGCGTGCATGCGTCGTCCGGCACGACCGGAAAGCCGATCGTCGTCGGCTACACCCAGGCCGATATCGGCGTGTGGTCGGACGTGATGGCACGCTCGATCCGCGCCGCCGGCGGGCGCAGGGGCATGATCATCCACAACGCCTATGGCTACGGCCTGTTCACGGGCGGCCTGGGGGTTCATTACGGCGCCGAGCAGCTCGGTTGCACCGTCGTGCCGGTCTCCGGCGGCATGACCGAGCGACAGGTGCAACTTATCAACGACTTCCGGCCCGACATCATCACAGTGACGCCGAGCTACATGCTGGCGATATCGGACGAGTTCAGGCGGCAGGGGCTCGATCCAAGAAAGTCATCGCTGAAGTTCGGCATCTTCGGCGCTGAGCCCTGGACCAATGCGATGCGTGCCGAGATCGAGCAGGCATTCGATATGGACGCAACCGACATTTACGGACTCTCGGAGGTGATCGGTCCGGGCGTGGCCCAGGAATGCGTGGAGACCAAGGACGGCCTGCATATCTGGGAGGATCATTTCTATCCCGAGGTGATCGACCCCGAGACCGGCAAAGTGCTGCCGGACGGCGAGAAGGGTGAACTGGTCTTCACTTCGCTGACCAAGCAAGGCTTTCCGGTGATCCGCTATCGCACCCGCGACCTGACGCGGCTCCTGCCCGGTACGGCGCGGCCGGGTATGCGGCGGATGGAAAAGGTCACCGGCCGTTCCGACGACATGATCATCCTGCGCGGCGTCAACGTGTTCCCGACCCAGATCGAGGAAGCGCTGCTTGCCACTGACTGGTGCGGCGGCCACTTCATCATCGAGCTGACGCGTGAAGACCGCATGGACGAAATGACTGTTCTGGCCGAGGCCCGGCCCGAGCACTGGGACGGCAGCGGCCTTACGGTTCATGCCGAGAAGGTCGCGGTCTTCATCAAGAACACGATCGGCATCACCGCCAGAATCCGCGCGGTGGCGCCTGAAACGCTGGAGCGTTCGCTGGGCAAGGCCAAGCGTGTTTACGACAAGCGGCCGAAAGGGTAATCCCGATCTCGCCTCAAGACAGGACGATCCGTGCAGCCTCCTCCCAAAATCCCCGATGGCCCGCCGGTGCCGGTTGAAGCCCGCTGTGTGCGCCTGCCTGCGAAAGCCGAGAACGTGGCCGGCATCGCGCCGTTGGTCGAGCGTCGCACGCTGATTCGCCCGCCAAACGAGCTGCTGATCGAGGTCAAGGCGGCTGCGGTCAACCCGTCCGATGTGAAGGCTGCCACGGGTCTGATGCCCTATGCCGTGTTCCCACGCACGCCGGGACGCGACTATGCCGGCATTGTTATCGACGGCCCTCCCGGCTGGATCGGCCGCGAGGTGTTCGGCTCGTCCGGCGATCTCGGCATCCGCCGCGACGGCACCCATGCGACGCATCTCGTGGTCGAGACGGAGGCAGTCGTTGAAAAGCCCGGCTCGATTTCCTGGGAAGAGGCCGCCGGCATTGGCGTTCCCTTTGTCGCCGCGATGGAAGGCCTGCGCCGCGCCGGCATGCCTAAGGCGGGCGAGTCCGTGCTGGTGATGGGTGTCAACGGCAAGGTTGGACAGGCGGCGGTCCAGATCGCGACATGGCAAGGCGCACGTGCGATTGGCGTGGTCCGGAAGAACGAAGGGTATGAGGGCCACTCCAATTCGGCGGTCGAGGTCATCGATTCTTCTGCGACCGATGTCGCCGCGCGCGTGCGGGAGCTGACATCGGGCAAGGGCGCGGACATCGTCTACAACACCGTGGGCGATCCATATTTCGAGGCCGCGCACCAGTCGCTGGCGCTGCGCGGGCGGCAGGTCCTCATCGCGGCGGTCAACCCTATCGTGCAGTTCAACATTCTTGAATTCTATCGCGGGCAACACACCTATGTCGGCATCGACACGCTCGGATTGTCGTCGACCGCCACGGGCGCTGTGCTGTGCAAACTCGCGCCCGGTTTTGCCAGCGGACACCTGAAGCCGTTTCCGATCAAGCCGGTCGCCGTTTATCCGCTGGAGCAAGCCAAGGACGCCTATGTTGCCGTCGCAGGTTCGTCCCGCGATCGCGTGATCCTGCGGCCGTGATGGATCGAGCGACATTGTGAGCGAAGTGAAAGCTGTCGAGGGTCTGTCATTCCGGGATGGTGCGGTGGGTAAGGATTGACCATGGACTCTACCAGCATCGTCCTGTTCGCCGCGCTCGCAATCGGCCTGATCTATGGCTCCGTCGGCCTGCTCAGCGGCTTCTGCATGATGAGCAGCATGCGCGGCTGGTTGGCGCAGGGTGACGGGCGCCTCGTGCGCACCTATGCGCTGGCGATGGGGGCCGCGATTGCCGCCTCGCAGGTCCTGGCGGCGGCAGGCCTCGTCGATCTCGGCAAATCGATCTATCTGCAGCCGGCTTTTTCGGCACCGGTTCTGTTCCTGGGCGGGCTGCTGTTCGGCTACGGCATGGTGATGTCGAACGGCTGCGGATCGCGCGCGCTGGTGCTCCTGGGCCGCGGCAATCTGCGCTCGCTGGTCGTGGTGATCATCCTGGCGATCTTTGCCCAAATGACGCTGAAAGGCCTGATCGCGCCGAGCCGTATCGCGATGGTTGGCGCGTCACAAACCACCGCGGCTGCGAATTCGGTTCCGGCGCTGCTGGCTTCGCTGGGCATTTCCGCGGTGGTCGCGCGCATGGTCGCGGCGTCAGCGCTGGCGGCCGCGCTGATCATCTTTGCCTTCGCTTCCGCGCCGTTCCGGAAATCGACGGGACAGGTCGCAGCCGGCATTGCCATGGGACTTCTCGTTGCTGCAGGCTGGTTTGCAACCGGCTATCTCGGTGCCGACGATTTCAACCCGGTGCCGGTGACTTCGCTCACCTTCATCGCGCCCATCGCGGACGCGCTGCAGTATATGATGCTGTCGACGGGATCGACGCTCAATTTCGGCATCGTCACCGTCTTCGCGGTGTTCGCCGGCAGCCTTGTCACCGCGCTGCTGACAGGGCGCTTCCATCTAGAGGGCTATCAGTCGCCGCGCCACATGCTGCGCTCCGCCGGCGGGGCGGCGCTGATGGGCACCGGCGGCGTGATGGCATTCGGCTGTTCGGTCGGGCAGGGACTGACCGGAGTGTCGACGCTGTCGATCACCTCCTTCATCGCGGTGGCCGGCATCCTGATGGGCACCGCCGCCGGCCTGCGTGGTGCGTTGAAAGTGCAGCCGCTCGTCGCCTGACAATCATACGGCGCGGGTGACAATTCGTATCTCGGAATGCAGCGTGCGGTGCACCGGGCACTTGTCCGCGATCTCCATCAGCCGCATGCGCTGCTCGGCATTGAGCGTTCCCTCGATGGATATTTCCCGCTCGATCTGGTCGAGCATGCCCTCGCGCGTCTCGCACTCCTCGCAGTCTTTCGCGTAAATCTTGCTGTGCTTCAGCGTCACCGTGACGCGATCGAGCGGGAGCGATTTCCGGTCGGCATACATGCGCATGGTCATGGAGGTGCAGGCCCCGAGGCCTGTCAGCAGGAAATCATACGGCCCGGGGCCGGTGTCCTGCCCGCCGGCGGCAACCGGCTCGTCGGCGAGCAGGTGGTGCGGGCCCACGGTCACATTTTGCTGGAACTTGCCGAGGCGTGTCTCCTGCACGACCACTCGCCGCGGCGCTTCGCCGGGATCGGTCATCGCTTCGGCCGTAAGCGGCTCGACGTAACGCTCCGCCCAGGCGGCGATCACATCAGCGACGTAGATCGAGTCGCGGCGCTGGCTCAGGAGGTGATCGGCGCCGGCAAGCGAAACGAAGCTCTTGGAATGTTTCGCCGCGACAAAGATATGCGTGGCGTTGTCGATGCCGACGGTGTCGTCGGTCGGCGAATGCATTACCAGCAGCGCCTTGTGCAGCTTGGCAATCTGTACGGTGAGGCTCTGTTCGGCGACGTCGTCGAGGAATTCGCGTTTGACACGGAAAGGTCGACCGGCGAGCGACACCTCGATTTCCCCATGCGCGCGGATATCGGTGATCCGTTCCTTGAACAGGCCGGTGACATGTGCGGGATCAGAGGGAGCGGCGATGGTCACGACTGCCTTCGCTTCGGCGATTTGTCCGGCGGCGGCGAGGATGGCCGCGCCGCCGAGGCTGTGACCGATCAGGATCGCAGGGGCGCTGCGCGTCTGCCGCAGGTGATCGGCGGCGAGCACGAGATCGGCGACATTCGACGAGAAGGTCGAATTGGCGAATTCGCCCTCGCTTGAGCCTAGCCCGGTGAAGTCGAACCGCAGCACCGCGATACCCCTGGCCGCAAGCGCGGCTGCGATGCGCTTGGCCGCCAGAACGTCCTTGCTGCAGGTGAAGCAATGCGCGAACAGCGCATAGGCCGTGATCGCACCGTCCGGCAGGTCGAGCGCCGCGGCGAGCTGGTGGCCCCCGGTCCCTGTAAACTGAAATCGTTCGGTCGGCACGGTCGCCCTCCACGTTGCTGTTTGGCTTCTGGTTATCCCTCGCCCTGACGAGCAGGCGACGGCTCCGTCTCGAAGGTTGCAGTCCATCACCCGGAAGTCATGGTTCGAGACACGCTTTGCGCCTCATTGCGAGGAGGGATCGAATCAATCGCCTGAATATCGCTGCTCGGACCATGGATCACCGCGGTTGTGATAGCCGCGGACTTCCCAGTAGCCGGGTTTATCCTCGATAAGGAACACGATCGCTTGCAGCCATTTTGCGCTTTTCCAGAAATAGAGATGCGGCACCACCAGCCGCACCGGGCCGCCATGCTCGACCTCGAGCGGCTTGCCCGACCAGCTGTGCGCGAGCAGTGCGTCTTCGGCGGCGAAATCCTCCAGCGTGAGATTGGTGGTGTAGCCGTCGTAGCAATGCAGCACGACGGACCGCGCGTTCTCCTTCGGCTGGCAGGCCATCAGGAGATCGCGCGTCGCAAGTCCGTCCCACTGGTTGTCGTACCGTGACCAGGTGGTCACGCAATGAATGTCGGAGACGAACTGCGACTGCGGCCGTGCGTTGAACTCGGCAAAGGTCCAGAACACGGTCTGCTCGACCGCGCCATAGATATCGAGCCTCCAGCGCTCGCGCGGAATTTCGGGGGACAACCCGAGATCAAGCAACGGCCAATCCTGCGTCAGATGCTGACCCGGCGGCAGGCGCTGGTCGGACGAGCGGGCGACCCTGCCGGTGATGAATTTGCCTTCGCGGGCCCAGCGCTGCTTTGTCCGGGTCAACTTGCTGTCGGGCGGCGGCTCGTTCGGCTCTGTCATGGGCGTTTTCCGTCATTCATGGCGGTGCATCGCCGATTCATGCTTGGTGTCGCGCATGGTCGAATAGATGATCAGCGAGACAAAAATCACGCCGCTGAGCTAGAAGTAGACCATTCCTCGTGGCCAATCGGCTTGAAGTAGAGCGCCACGGCCGGCGCGGTGCCACCGAACAAGGATACCGTGATCGCATAAGGCAGTCCAACACCGAGCGCGCGAACGTTGGTCGGGAACAACTCCGTCTTGACGACGGCATTGATCGATGTGTAGCCCGCAACAAACAGTCAGGCGGCGCAGATCAGCAGGAATGCGAGGAAGGGGGACTTGGCCTCCTTCAGCAGGTCAGGATCGGGATCGTCGCCAGGGTGCCGGCGACGCCGAAGAAAATCAGCAGTAGCTTGCGGCCGATTCGGTCGGAGATCGCGCCATAGACCGGCTGAAGCATGGTAGCGAAGACCAGCGAGCCGAAGATGACCAGCGTGGTCTGATCTTCGGTCAGGCCAACGGACAGCCTCACGAAGGTCAGCATGTATGTCGTGGACGTGTAGAACGCGGCGGTGCCGCCGGCGGTGAAGCCGACCACCGGCAGGAGCCGGCGTGGATAATGAACAAATTGCGGATCCATGTCAGAGACGCGGGGAAGATCCGAGGAGACTAGTCAACTAACGGGACGATTGTCCGACCACGCCATCATAAATGAGACATTCGATCTCTCTGGCGGTAAGGCCAGCTTTCAAGAGCACTTCCGAGCTATGCTCCCCTCGCAACGGCGCTGGCCGGTCAGCTGATCTGTTCACGTTATGCACAACGACGGGCTGCTTGATAGCTCGCGCATGCCCTGAAGATTCAAAAAAGCCGCTTGTGAAAAAGCCGACATCTTGAAGATGAGGGTCGCTCAGCAAATCCTGGAAGTCGTTGATTTTCGCATGGGGCACATCGATTTCCTCCAGGATCGAAAGCCACTCCGCCGTCGTGCGTACCGGCAGAATCCCGGCGACCACTTCGTAAAGCTGACCGATAATTTGGTTACGCTCGATCGGATCCATAAACCAACGAGCGGCAAGAATGTCATTACGCTCGATGTATGACAAAAATCTAGTCCATTGATCTGTCGTGTAAGGAAGGACGGCGAGCCATCCGTCTTTGGTGCGATAGGGCCGGCGGTGTTTCACGAGCAACCTCTCATAGCCGGGCACTCCTTCGATATCGAAAGTTGCGCTGCCAAGATGTTCGTTGAGCAGAAAAGACACCATCGTTTCGAACATCGGAACTTCGAGCTCGATGGCGTCATGAGTGCGGTTCGCCTGCGCCACCACCGCAGCAAGTATCCCGTACGCAGCATAGAGCGCTGTAACCTTGTCCGCAATGATGCTTGGCACGTACGATGGGGCGCTCGAAACTCTCCCCTGCAGTGCAGCTAAACCGCTGGCGGCCTGGATGATGTCGTCGAAGGCTGCATGATCGCGATATCGGCCGTTGCGGCCGTATCCCACGGTCGCGCAGTAGATGACCTTCGGATTGATAGAGCGCACGGCGGCGAAATCGAAGCCGAGCCGCTGGATCGCTTTCGGCCGGATATTGTGCAGGAAAACAGACGACTGGCTGACTAGCGTCCGGAGAACGTTTGCTCCTCGCGGGTCTTTCAAATTGAGCGAGATGCTCCGCTTATTGCGATTATTGTTCGCAAACATCGCGCTCATGCCCCTCCCGAAGGTCGGGTGAGTTGAACGCGCGACATCGCCTTCGAGTGGCTCAACCTTGATAACATCCGCGCCCATATCGCCAAGGATTTGACCGACGAACGGAGCCATCACCACGGACGACAAATCGATGACCTTGAGGCCGCTTAATAATGGAAACATGAAGGACCGTCAGGTAAGGTCGCGTCGGCACGACGCTCGGAATCGCGCGGCGCCGAAAAGAAAGGGAGAAAGAAAGAGTTCAGCATCGATCAGCGAGTTCGGCGAGTTCGCTGTTGAAACGATCTGGTTCCTCCCAGAATGGAGAATGACCGCTTTCCTCGTACCAAGACAGCTTGGCATAAGGTACATGCACTGCTGTGAGTTCTGCAGCGGCCGGTAAGATGACGTTATCACGCCGGCCATGAGTTACGAGGCAGGGCACGGACACCGAAGATAACGCTTTCGAAAAATCGCCCGGCCATTTCAGGATCGAAGCTCGCGCGTACCAAGGCGACGCCATGTTATATCCCATCATGTAGATGAGATCATCAACGGGCAGCGGTTCTGCCACGCAAGATTTTAGAAAGTTCGCGGTAGCCTTGATGCACGTTGCCAGATCTTCTGAGTGCATCGAAACTAGGTGACTTGCACCCGGGCCCAGCGTGCTCTTTTGCGGATCTACGATCGTCCGGGATCCCACGAAATTAATCCCGGCGATAGCCGAGTCTCCGCAGATCGCAAGGTACTGGGCAATCACGCGCCCACCCAGCGACCACCCGACCAAGATAGGGCGTTCGAGGCGCGCGTGCTCGATCACGGCCGCGACATCGTCCGCCCATCGCCCCCCTTCAGTGTAGGCCTTCGCCTCCCGAGGCTTGTCCGACTCGCCATGTCCCCGAAGGTCGAACGAGACTATGCGAAAGCGCTCGGCAAGTTTGCTCGACGTCTGCTTTCGAAAACACAATCGACTCTGCGCAATTCCATGGATCAGGAGCAAGGGCTTGCCATTGCGATTGCCGGTTTCGCTCACAGCGAGGCGTGTGCCGTCGCGGGAGCGAATGGTGCAGCTTCTATCGATCTGCATGGAGCTCTTTACTCCCGCACCACGCGCGCAGGATTTTCCTCGTACGGGGGTGAATAGATCACGAGCAGTTTGGCTGGTGCGTCTCCAATGACAGTGAATATGTGAGGGACGTCGGCAGGAAAGAAGCAGCAGTCACCCGGTCCTAGTTCCTGTCTGTGGCCATCAACTTCGGCTATGGCTCGCCCTTCCAACATGTAACAGATTTGCTCGATCCCGGGATGAGCGTGGGGTAACGCGCCCTTACCCGGTTCGATCGTGCCATGCACCAGTTCGAGATGTCTGGCTCCGACGGTTTCTGCCCCTATCAGCCGACGATTGACCGTCCCGGAGTGATTGGCGGGAGAATAGGGCTCCACATCTTCGAAACCTATGAAGTATCGCCTCGCCATCTTGTCAGTCTTTCCTGATCAGGAGCGGGCACGGGCTATCTGCAAGCGGCCGATAGACTTCATCACCGGGGATCACGGATAGAACCTTGTAGTAGTCCCATGCGCGCTTGCTTTCAGCCGGCTGCTTTACTTTGACCAACAGAAGATCGTGGATCATCAAGCCATCTTCGCGAATGCGTCCGTTTTTCGCGAAGAAATCGTTGACTGGAGTATCTCGCATTGCCTTCATCACAGCGGGGGCGTCCGCTGTACCGGCCTTTTGCACGGACTTCAGGTAATGCACCGTCGAGGAGTAATCCCCGGCGTGGGTCATCTGGGGCATCTTCCCGACGCGCTTGTAGAAACGTTCCGACCAGGCCCGCGTTTCGTCGTTGAGGTCCCAGTAGAACGCCGTCGTGAGGATCAGATCCTTAGCAACGTCGAGCCCCAATGCGTGAATGTCCCCGATGAATACAAGCATGCCGACCAGACTCTGACGGCCATCTGCCCCCAAGCCAAACTCGCGGGCGGTCTTTAGTGCATTCACCGTATCCGCCCCGGCGTTAGCAAGCGCAATAATCCGTGCCTTCGAGGCCTGTGCCTGCAGCAAGAAAGAAGAGAAGTCGCTTGTGCCGATCGGGTGACGCACCGATCCTACGATCTTGCCGCCCTTACTATTGACGACTGCACCGACGTCCTTTTCGATCGAGTGGCCATAGCTGTAGTCGGCGGTCACGAAAAACCAGTCTTGACCTCCCTGAGCGACAACAGCCGATCCGGTCCCCTTCGCGAGCGCATAGGTGTCGATCGTGTAGTGAACAGAATTGGGCGTGCATTTCGCGCCAGTAATCTCAGAACTGGATGCGCTGTTGACGATCGCGATGCGATTCTTTTGGCGGGCCATGTCGATCGTCGCGAGCGCCGCTGCCGAGCCGACGATATCATTAATCATTTCAACGCCGTCGACATCGTACATGCGGCGGGCGAGCGACGACGCGATGTCTGCTTTGTTCTGATGGTCGGCAACGACAACTTCAATCTTGCGACCAAGCACCGTGCCACCGAAATCCTCGACGGCCATCTTGACGGCTTCAACCGCCCCCTTACCCGAAATGTTCTCGTAGACGCCGGATTGGTCACCGAGGACGCCAATCTTGAAGGAAGCGCTCGCTGCTGACTTGTCCTGCGACAATGCAGGTCCGGGAATGGCTGCCGTCAATAGCGCAACCCAAGAAAGACAGAGAAACTTGATGGTCATTAATTTCCTTCACTTTTTCTCTCGCTTGACCAGCGAGTTCGACTGAGGCTCCCGGCCTCATAGTGCATTGAAACATGCAAAAGTCTAATATATCACAATGGAGCCTGTGATAGATGCTAGTTATCAGGGAAAGATGGCAAGAGAAGCCGACTCAAGAAGCCCGCAGCGAGCTTTGGCGATCGAATTGCGGCACGTCCGCTACTTTCTCGCCCTATCGCGCGAACTCCACTTCGGGCGCGCTGCAAAGCAACTGAACCTCGCGCAGCCGGGCCTCAGCCAGCAGATTTCTGCCCTTGAAGACCTTCTCGGCGTGCTGTTGTTTCACCGTAATCGCCGAAAGGTTGAGCTGACGGTCGCTGGCCAGGAGTTTGCGCTGGAAGCCCCGAAGATCTTGGCTCAAGCCCAGCGGGCCGTCCTTATCGCGCAGAAGGCTGCACGTGGCGAAGTCGGTCGCATCGAGATCGGATATGTTGCTTCAACCGCTTTTACAGGCGTTCTTCAGAAGGTCGTCTCCAGCTTCCGCGCCACTCATCCACAGGCCGATTTGGTGCTGACAGAAATGGAGATGCAGATCCAGCTTCAAGAGATGAGGGCCGGCCGGCTCGATGTTTCCTTCATTCGTCCACCGGTTCGCTTGCCCCCGGACATCGAGGTCTTTCAGATTCTCGACGAACCGCTCGTGCTGCTGATAGGCGAAAACCATCCGCTTTCGCGACGAAAGATAACGTCGCTCGCGCAGCTGTCCGACGAAATATTCATCACACCTCGTCATCCGCCTGGTGTGAGCTTCTACGAGTACACGGTTCAGGCGTGTCGTGAGGCAGGCTTTGCTCCGCGGCTAGGTCCCCAAGGCAGAGACTTTGTCACCATTGCGAGCATGGCCTCAGTTGGGTTGGGGGTAGCGCTTGCCCCCTCATCTTTGGAACGCGTTAGACTCCCGGGCCTAGTTTGCAAGAGAATTCCAAACATTGAAGTTACTGCCGACCTCTCGTTTGCGTATCGAAGCCACGAGCATTCGCCTGCAACCCTCGCATTCGTTCGCCACGTTCGCAATACAATGAAAACTCAGAGCGCATTTAGACGATTGTCTCGGGAAACGCGGGACGAATCTTGACTTGTGTCGCTCTATGTCTAGGACCGATAGCATGCTTTTTCCGTAGTGGGGTCAGGTCCGCTTTTCGGGTGAGGTGCTGAAAAGATCCGACCTCGACTGTTTCGCGGCTCCGCGAATAGCTTGTGGGATTGCAATCAAGGCGTTGCTGCGCCGCGTCGAGCAGATGGTCAGGCCCCAATCGCGTAGTCCGCTGCTCCTGTCGTGCCGTCGCATCAAACGTGCGTTTGCAACAGGGGAATGAGGAGGAGCCGGTCGTCAGCTGCACCGACCAAGGCGACCCGTCTGGACCCACGCACGACGGCCGATGGAGCCGATGAAGATCGCCCTGATCCGCCGCTCGGCATCGGCGATGTCCATATGATCGCTTCCGGGATGTGCGACTTGATCTGCCATGGCTGGGCTCCCGGAAGCGATTATCCGGTTACGGCGCTCAGGCTACCTCATTTTGCCGTTGTGATCTAATCCGTATGTGCGCAGACAGTTGGCCTTGCCGAACAGCACGGGCAGCTGGCGGGGGCCGCGCACCGTGCCTTCCGACCACGTTACCGTGCCGGCAGGATCGAGGCGGAAGTCCGGAATGCGTTTCAGCCATTCCTCGATGGCGACGATCATTTCCATCCGCGCCAGGTTGGAACCGAC
>JAEZEU010000209.1 GCA_023432885.1 Pseudomonadota bacterium
GATGTCGACGAACACGACCTCGACCGGCAGGTTCTTCAGGTTGAGCGCGATGCGCACCCGAAAGCTCGCCAGCGATCGCCAGAAGGAGAAAAATTTCATGAAGAGACTCCGCACTTCCCCTCGCCCCGTGTGGGAGAGGATCGCTTCGCGAAGCGGGTGAGAGGTTGTCTCCGCAGATAAGGACCCCTCATCCGGCGCATCGACGCGCCACGTTCTCCCACAAGGGGAGAAGGGAAGAAAGAGGTTGCTAGCCGCTCGCCGCCTTCTTCCGCCAGGCCAGATGCACGGCGCAGGTGCAGCCCGGAGGATGCGAGTCCACATCGTTGGCGGGCATGGCAGCCGGTTTCTGCGCCGGCATGGCTTCCCTGACGGCGCGTTCCGATGCCGACTGATCCTGCGCCGGGATGTAGTTGAGGATCGGCGCGAGCCAGCGCTCCACTTCGGCCGCCGTCATGCCCTTGCGTGCGGCATAGTCCTCGACCTGGTCGCGCTCGATTTTGCCGACGCCGAAATAGTAGCTCTCGGGACTGGCGAAATAGAGCCCCGACACCGACGAGCCCGGCCACATCGCAAAGCTCTCGGTCAGCTTCACGCCGGCGGTTTTCTCGGCGTCGAGCAGCGCGAACAGCGTCTGCTTTTCGGTGTGGTCGGGCTGTGCGGGATAGCCCGGCGCCGGGCGGATGCCCTGATATTTCTCCAGGATCAGCTCTTCCGGCGACAGTGCCTCGTCCGGCGCGTAGCCCCAGAACTCCTTGCGCACGCGCTGGTGCATGCGCTCGGCAAAGGCCTCGGCAAGCCGATCGGCCAACGCCTTGCACAGGATCGAGGAATAATCGTCATTGGCGTTCTTGAAACGGTCGGCCACGGCGTCTTCGCCGATGCCCGCTGTGACCACGAAGCCGCCGATATAATCCGGCACGCCGGAGGACGCCGGCGCGATGAAATCCGACAGCGCGGCGTTGAAGCGGCCCTCGCGCTTCTCGAGCTGCTGGCGCAGCGTGTGCAGCGTCGCGATCTTCTGCTTGCGCGCCTCATCGGCATAAAGCGCGATGTCGTCGCCTTCGGCGTTGGCCGGCCAGAAGCCGATGCTGGCGCGCGCCTTGAACCACTTCTCCTGGATGATTCGGTCCAGCATCTTGCGCGCGTCGTCATAGAGCGAGCGCGCGACCTCGCCGACCTTGGGATCGTCGAGGATGGCCGGGAAGCGGCCGGTCAGCTCCCAGGTCTGGAAGAACGGCGTCCAGTCGATATAGCCGGCCAGCTCCGCAAGGTCATAATCATCGAAGCTCCTGACGCCGAGGAAGGCCGGCTTCTTCGGCGGCGCTTTCGCGAAATCAACCGGCACGGCATTGGCGCGGGCGGCTCGCAGCGTCAGCCGCTTCTTGTCGGCCTGCGCCCGGAAATGGGCCGCCGAAATCCTGGCGTATTCGGCGCGGATGTCGGCGGCAAAGGCGTCCTTCTTGTCGGCCGACAGCAGCGAGGACGCCACGCCCACCGCGCGGCTGGCGTCATTGACATGCACCACCGGGCCGCCTTTGTAGTTCGGGTCGATCTTCACGGCGGTATGCACGCGGCTCGTGGTGGCGCCGCCGATCAACAGCGGCATCTTCATGCCCTGGCGCTCCATCTCGCCGGCGAGGAAGCTCATCTCATCGAGCGAGGGCGTAATCAGCCCGGACAGGCCGATGATGTCGGCGCCTTCGGTCTTCGCCGTCTCGATGATCTTTGCCGCCGGCACCATGACGCCGAGGTCGATGACCTCGAAATTGTTACATTGCAGCACGATGCCGACGATGTTCTTGCCGATGTCATGGACGTCGCCCTTCACGGTCGCAAGCACGATCTTGCCGGCCGCGCTGCCGGCATCGCCCGTGATGCCGTTGGCGAGATTGCGCGCCTTCTCCTCTTCCATGAACGGCATGAGATAGGCTACCGCCTGCTTCATCACCCGCGCCGATTTCACCACCTGCGGCAAGAACATCTTTCCGTCGCCGAAGAGGTCGCCGACGATGTTCATGCCGGCCATCAGCGGGCCTTCGATCACGCTCAATGGACGCTCCGCGGTCTGGCGCGCCGCTTCGGTATCCTCCTCGATGAACTCGGTGATGCCGTGCACCAGCGCGTGGGACAGCCGCTTCTCGACCGGCCATTCGCGCCAGGCGAGATCGGCTTCCTTGGCCTGCTTTTCCTTGCCCCGGAACTTCTCCGCCAGCGCCAGCAGCCGCTCGGAAGCGCCTGGATCGCGATTGAGGATGACGTCCTCGCACACCTGGCGCAGCTCCGGGTCGATGTCGTCATAGACGATCATCTGTCCGGCATTGACGATGCCCATGTCCATGCCGGCGTGGATGGCGTGATACAGGAACACCGAGTGCATGGCTTCGCGCACCGGCTCGTTGCCGCGGAACGAGAACGACAGGTTCGATACGCCGCCGGAAATATGCGCACCCGGCAGGTTCTGCCGGATCCAGCGCGCCGCCTCGATGAAATCGACGCCGTAATTGTTGTGTTCCTCGAGGCCGGTCGCGATCGCGAAAATATTGGGATCGAAGATGATGTCTTCCGGCGGGAAGTCGACCTGGTTGACCAGGATATCGTAGGCCCGCCTGCATATCTCGGTCTTGCGTGCGAACGTATCGGCCTGGCCGGTTTCGTCGAACGCCATCACCACGACGGCGGCGCCATGGCGGCGCGCGACCTTGGCCTCGTGGATGAACTTCTCCTCGCCTTCCTTCAGCGAGATCGAGTTCACCACGGGCTTGCCCTGCAGGCATTTCAGGCCGGCCTCGATCACGGCGAATTTCGAGGAGTCGACCATCACGGGCACGCGCGCGATGTCGGGCTCGGCGGCGACGAGATTGAGGAACGTCACCATCGCCTTCTCGGAATCGAGCAGGCCCTCGTCCATGTTGACGTCGATGATCTGCGCGCCGTTCTCGACCTGGTCGCGCGCGACCTGGAGGGCGGCGGTGTAGTCGCCCGCCGTGATCAGCTTGCGAAAGCGCGCCGAGCCCGTGACGTTGGTGCGCTCGCCGATATTGACGAAGGGAATGGCCGGCGTCAGCTCGAAGGGCTCGAGGCCGGAGAGCCGCAGCCGCGGCTCGATCACGGGCACGGCCCGCGGCTTGTGCGGAGCGACGGCGGCGGCGATCGCCGCGATATGCTCCGGCGTGGTGCCGCAGCAGCCGCCGACGATGTTGACGAGGCCGTCGCGGGCGAACTCGCCGATCAGGCGCGCCATGTAGGCCGGGGTCTCGTCATATTGGCCGAACTCGTTGGGCAGGCCGGCGTTGGGGTAGGCGCAGACAAGCGTATCGGCGACCCGCCCGATATCCGCAATATGCGCGCGCAGGTCTTCGGCGCCGAGTGCGCAGTTGAAGCCGATGGTGATGGGCCTCGCGTGCCGGACCGAATTCCAGAACGCTTCCGGCATCTGCCCGGAGAGCAGACGGCCGGATTTGTCGGTGATGGTGCCGGACACCATTACGGGCACGTCGATGCCGCGTTCTTCGGCGATCTCGGAAATCGCGTAGAGCGCCGCCTTTGCATTGAGCGTGTCGAAGATGGTTTCGAGCAGCAGAAGGTCGACGCCGCCGTCCAGAAGCCCCTTGATCTGCTCGCCATAGGCCTGGCGCAGATCGTCGAAGGTGACGGCGCGATAGCCGGGATTGGCGACGTCGGGCGAAATCGAGGCGGTGCGGTTGGTCGGGCCGATGGCGCCGGCGACGAAACGCGGCTTGCCGTCTTCGGCACAGACGCGCCCGGCCGCGGCTCGCGCCAGCTTCGCGCCGTCGCGGTTCAGCTCGTACGCCAGCTCCGACATGTCGTAATCGGCCTGCGCGATCGATGTCGAGGAGAACGTGTTGGTCGCGACGATATCCGCGCCTGCCCGCAGATAAGCGGCGTGGATATCCTCGATCGCCTTCGGCTGCGTGAGGATCAAGAGATCATTGTTGCCGCGGACGTCACGATGGAAATCCGCAAATCGTTCGCCGCGGAAGGCGGCCTCGTCGAACTGCAGGCCCTGGATCATGGTGCCCATGGCGCCGTCGAGCACGAGGATGCGCTCGCGCGCGGCAGCGAGCAGGGCGGTGCGCTTGGTGGAAACCGGTGCTTTCATGGATCAGGCCGCCTTCGCCGCGCCCTTCGGGCGGATACCGAGCAGATGGGCGATCGCGAACACGAGATCGGCGCGGTTCATGGTGTAGAAGTGGAAGGTGTCGACGCCATGTTTCGCCAGCTTCTGCACCTGGCCGGCGGCGACGGTGGCGGCGACGAGCTTGCGCGTCTCTGCGTCGTCGTCGAGCCCGTCGAACTTTTCGGCCAGCCAGTTCGGCACCGTCGTGCCCGCGCGGGTGACGAAATTGCGCGCCTGCTTGAAATTGTGCATCGGCATGATGCCCGGCACGACCGGGATGTCGATGCCGCGCGCACGGACGCGGTCGAGGTAACGCAGATAGAGATCGTTGTCGAAGAAGACCTGGGTGATGGCACGCGCGGCTCCGGCGTCCACCTTGGCCTTCAGCGTGTCGATATCGGCGTCGAAGTCGCGCGCCTCCGGATGCTTCTCCGGATAGGCCGATACCGACACCTCGATATCGGGATGACGCTTCTTGATGCCGGCGACGAGCTCGGGCGAGGTCTTGTAGCCGTCCGGATGGGCAATATAGGGGGTGCCGATGCCGGTGGCGGGATCGCCGCGCAGCGCCACGATGTGGCGGACGCCCACGGCATGATAGCGGTCGACGATCTCGTCGATCTCTCCGCGCGAGGCGCCCACACAGGTCAGGTGCGCGGCCGGGGTAAGCCGGGTCTCGGCAAGGAGGCGGGCGATGGTCGAATGGGGGCGCTCGCGAGTCGAGCCGCCGGCGCCATAGGTCACCGAAACGAAATTGGGGGTGAGCGGCGCCAGCCGGGTGATGGTCTCCCAGAGATTGCGTTCCATCTC
>JAEZEU010000274.1 GCA_023432885.1 Pseudomonadota bacterium
TGCGGCAGCATGGCAACGCCAATGAAATTGTCGGGGAAGAGCTTGCTCACCCGGGCGCACAATTCGTTGCAGATCGCGGCCCAGGTCGAGGACACCTCGAAATCACCGATGTGATGCGCCATGAAGCTGGCGCGCGGGCTGAACAGCGTAAGATCGCTGCCGCGCTCTTTCATCTGCCTGAGCTGGTTGTTGGCGATGGAGTCGCGCAGCTCGTCGTCGCTGATCTTCAGCTCGCTCGCCTTCGGCTTCACGCCGGGGTCCTTGATCCCCGCGATCTGCCGGTTGCGCCAATCCTCAAGCGCCTTCGGCGCGGTCGTGTAGTGGCCATGGACGTCGATGATCACTTTGCTTCTCCCTCATTGGCGGCCGGTTCGGATTCCCGCCTGCTCGGTTGATTCAGCGCTCGGCCAGTCCGGCATTGGCGGGCGGCCTGCCCGCTGCCGATCGCCTGGCTGACGGCGCGGGCTGTTCGAGCGGAGGTGCCTGCAGGGAGGCAACGGTCGACTGCACCAACTGCTCGATCGCCTCGCCCGCATCCGAGCCATCCGCCTCGCCGCGCGCCAGCCGCGAGACGCGCTCCGGCGTCACCAGCGTGTAGTAGAGCGCGCCGAGCAGGAAATGGCAGCGCCAGACGATATCGGTGCGCGGGATGTGCGGAAGGCTCTCATGGATCGCGTCGATGAAGGCGTGGCTGGTGTCGTCGAAGGTCTGTGCGATGATCTTTCGCGCCACGTCGTTGCCTTCGGCCGACATGATCGCACGCAGACGCGTGAAGCGTGCGCCGCCCCCAGCCAGATCACTCCCGGAGGAGAATGCCGGCAAAACATACGCCCGCACGATTGCCTCGAGCCGGTCTTTCAGGTCACGCACGCGCTTGGCCGCCTCCAGGAGCTCAGAGCGGCGGTGGTTCATCGGCACGCAGTGACGCTGGTAGATCTCGAGCAGCAGGCCATCCTTGGTCTTGAAGTGATAGGTCACGCTGCCGGGATTGGCGCCGGCCGCCTGCGCGATGTCGCGCACCGAGACCGCGCTGAAGCCGTCGGTCGCGAACAGCTCCTCGGCGGCCGCCAGGATGGCTTCGCGCATGTTCGGCTTGCGCATCTTTTCCCTGTCCGGCTTCGTCATTCCATTTGTACATATGTACAAATCAAACGTGCCCGTCAACAAGAACATGGTGCTGGCGTACTAGAAGGCCTCTGGAAAAACTTACATCCGAACAATGCCTTAAGAAAAAAAGGAAAACGTCCGCGCCGTTGCTGACGCGGACGTTTTGATACCGGAGCCATTGGGCGGCGGCGGCCGCCTCGCCTCAGGCGATGGTCTTCAGATAAAGGCTCGGATCGAAATATTTGCTTGCCGGCGTGAAATCCTTGATGCCGGCATTGGCCATGAAGAAATCGGTGGACTGCTGCAGCCAGCTGGTGACGGTGCCGTCCTGATAATACTTCTTCCACTCACTTGAAGTGAACATCTTCTGCGCCTTGAAGGACTCGTTGATGTCGGCCAGCGGCGTCTGGCTGTAGTGGTTCTTCTGCAGCTTCTCCATGGCTTCAGCCGGGTTGGCGACGATGTAGTCGTTGGCATCGGCCCAGCCGCGGATCAGTTTTGCAAGGGTCTCCCGGTTGGGCTCGTAATAGTTGTTCGCCGCCGCCCAGCCGCCGATGATCGCGGCCTGCGGATAGTAGGCCGACGCATCCGCGAGTTTCACGGCGCCCGGCACCTTGTCGCGAGCCGTGACGTTGAAGGGCACCCATAGCGCGACCGCCGGCACCGCGCCCGAGACGAACGCCGTCACCGCCGCCGGCATGGTCTGGTTGACCAGTTCGACTTCCTTGGGATCGATCTTGTTGGCGCGCAGAGCCTTGTCGAGGAAGACATGTGCGGTTGTGCCGGTCGCGGTCGCGATCCGCTTGCCCTTCAGATCCTCGAACGACTTGATGCCCTGGTCGGAGCGCACCCAGAGTTGCGCGGTGGCCACCTCGATGTCGTTGATCAGGAACACCCTGCCCTGCCCGCGAGCCGGGAAGTTGGAGAGCACGGCGCCGGTGGAGAGGACGTCGAGGCTGCCGCCGATCAGCGCCTGGAAGATTTCAAGACCGGTGTTGAACTGGCGCAGCTCGAGGTCGAGGCCCTGCTTCTCGAAGCTGCCGCGGTCCATGCCCGTCCAGATCTGGCCATCCACGGCCACCGTGTGCAGATAACCGACGCGGACCTTGGTCTTGGCCTGCGCGATCGCGGGCGCAGCGGCGGTAAAGGCGCCGAGGGCGACGCCTGCGGTCGTAGTCAGAAATTGTCTTCGGTCCATGTCTTTTCTCCTCCCTGTTGATCATTCCGAAAATGATGCGGGGCGCACTTGCGCCTGCTGCGCTCGGTATTCGTTCATCACGAGCTCGCGGATGTAGCTGCGCAGTTCGCCGAACTCCTTGCGCTCCTGGATCGATTCATCGCGCGGAGAGGCAAAGGGCACCTCGATGATTTCCTTGATCCGCGCCGGCCGTGCAGTGACGACCACGATGCGCGAGGCGAGATAGATCGCCTCCTCCACCGAATGGGTGATCAGCATCACCGTCTTGCCTTCGCTCGCAAGCACCCGCAGCAGCAGGTTCTGCATGTTGGCGCGGGTCTGCGCGTCGAGCGCGCCGAACGGCTCATCCATCAGCAGGAACTGCGGCTTCACCGCATAGGCCCGCGCGATCGCGAGCCGCTGCCGCATGCCGCCCGATAAATGCTTCGGATAGGAATTGGCGAAATCGGCAAGACCCATCAGTTCGAGGTAATGGGCGCAGATCGCCTCGCGTTCCGCGACGGCGACATGGTTGGCCCTGAGCGTGAGGCCGAACGCGATGTTCTGCTTCACCGTCAGCCAGGGGAACACGCCGTATTCCTGGAAGATGACGCCGCGCTCCGGCCCCGGCCCGGCCACCGGCGCGCCGTCAAACAGCACCCTGCCGGTCGTCGGTTTCTGGAAGCCGGCCAACATGCTCATCATGGTGGTCTTGCCGCAACCGGATGGTCCGATCACCGCAATGAAGTCGCCGTCATTGATGCCATAGCTGACATTCTCGACGACATTGAGCTTTCCCTTCGGGGTCTCGAAGGAGAGAGAGACGTTGTCAAACTCGGCGCGCTTAACGCTGGCAGCATTCATGCGACGGCGCGCTCCTGCCACACCAGCAGGCGGGCGCTGATCTTGCGCAGGATCATGTCCATAACCAGCGCAATGCAGCCGATGCAGATGATGCCGACATAAATGACGTCGAGCAGGAAATAGGTGGACGCATTCTGGATCATCGCGCCGAGCCCCCGCTGCGCCGCGATCAGCTCGGAAGCGACCAGCGTCGCCCAGGCCACCCCGAGCGCCACGCGCAAGGCCGTGAGGATATGCGGCACGGTGAGCGGGATGATCACTTTGCGAAAAATCTCGAGCTCGCCCGCGCCCAGCGTCTGCGCCACGCGAATGTACAGCGGCGTAATCTGGGAGACACCCTCGTACATTACGATGACGCCGGAGAAGAACGCCGCATAAAAGAGGATGACAAGCTTCGCCACCTCATCAACCCCGAAATAGACGATGACCAGCGGGATCAGCGCAATCGGCGGCAGCGCGCGGAAGAAATTGATCATGGGATCGGCGAGCGTGCGCGCCGGGCGGTACCAGCCGAGCAGGAAGCCGACGGGAACGGCGGCGGTGATGCCCAGAATGACGCCGAAGAACACGCGCCGCGTCGAGGCGTAGACGTCGAGCAGCAAACTTTCGTTGAGCAGCAGTTCGACGAACTTCTTCGCCACCTGATGCGGCGCCGGAATCAGCGCCTCGTTGACAAAGCCGCTCCAGCGCACCGCATACCACAGCAGCACCGCGCCGACCCACGGCGTAAGCCCCAGTAAAAAACGCCTGGCGACACTTCCGCTCATTCGACGTATCCGGCTGCAATCGCAGTTGATGTTGCCAAGGTCATATTATAAATAGGATGACCATACAAGAGGCGGCTTGTCGCGCTCGGATCGCATGAAATGACCCCAACGCCGTTCACCCTGCGCAGCGTCCAGGCGTTCTGTTACCGCTACCCTCTGACCACGCCGGTAGTCACCTCTTTTGGCAGGATGACCAGCCGTCCCGCTGTGTTCGTGCGCGTCGAAGATGAGGACGGTTTTGCGGGCTGGGGCGAAGCCTGGTGCAATTTCCCCTCGACGGGCGCCGAACATCGAACGCGGCTGATCAACGAAGTGCTGGCGCCGGCAGCCGTTGGATTGTCTGCAAGCGACCCCTCGGTCATTTTCGAGAGGCTGACGCTGGGCACATCTGTGCTGGCGCTGCAGTCCGGTGAACCAGGCCCCTTCGCGCAGGCCATCGCCGGCATCGATCTTGCCCTGTGGGACCTTCAGGCGAGGCGCCGGAAGACGGCGCTGTGGAAACTGCTCGGCGGCAGCAACGGCACGATCAAGGTTTACGCCAGCGGCATCAACCCCACCGGCTCGCGGCAAATGGCGGAAGCCGCGATGCAGCGCGGCCACCGCGCACTGAAGCTGAAGATCGGCTTCGAGCCGGCCACAGATCGAAGCAATCTCGCCGCGCTGCGGGCGCTTGCGGGCAACGGCATGTTAGCTGCCGACGTCAATCAGGGCTGGCCGGTCGAGCGCGCGATCGAGCTTGCGCCTTCGCTGACCGAATTCGATCTCTACTGGCTCGAGGAGCCGATCCGCGCCGACCGCCCGTGGCAGGAATGGCAGGCGTTGCGCCAAGCCGCACACGTGCCGCTTGCCGCCGGCGAGAACATCGCGAGCCGCGCGGGATTCGCGCAGGCGCTGAGTGACGACGTGCTGCGCGTCGTGCAGCCCGACATCGCGAAATGGGGAGGCCTCAGCGTGTGCAGCGACATCGCGCGCGAGATCATCAAATCGGGCAAGATCTTCTGCCCGCATTATCTCGGCGGCGGTATCGGCCTGCTTGCCTCGGCGCATCTGCTCGCCGGCGTCGGCGGCGACGGCCTGCTTGAGGTCGATGCCAATGACAATCCGCTGCGGGACCGCTTCTGCGGCACGGTCGCAAATGTCAAAGACGGCACTGTCACGCTCACGGATGCACCGGGCCTCGGCATCGAGCCTGATCTCGCCGCGATCGAACCATACCGGACGGCCTGAAGATGTCCGCGCAAGGCTATGACTACATCATCGTCGGCGCTGGCTCCGCCGGCTGTGTTGTGGCCAATCGTCTCTCCGCCGATCCATCCTGCCGCGTGCTGTTGCTGGAGGCCGGCGGCTCCGACCGGAATTTCTGGCTGAAGCTGCCGGTCGGCTACTATCGGACGATCTACAACGAACGCTTCTCACGCCTGTTCCAGACCGAGGCGAGCGAAGCCACCGGTGGCCGCGCTATCGTCTGGCCGCGCGGCCGGGTGATCGGCGGCTCGTCCTCGATCAACGGCCTGATTTTCATCCGCGGACAGCACGAGGATTTCGACGACTGGGAGCGCGCCGGCGCAAAGGGGTGGAGTTACAGCGAACTGCTGCCCTACTTCCGCCGCTACGAACGCTATCGCGGCGGCGACAGTCAGTATCACGGCGGCTTCGGCGAGTTCGAGGTCTCGGAGCTGCGCAACGACAATCCCGCCTCGCGCGCCTGGGTCGAAGCCGGCGTGGAGTATGGCCTGCCGCGCAATCGCGACTTCAACGGCGAGACGACCTTTGGCGTCGGCTATTACCAACTCGGGATTGGCAAGCACTGGCGCACCAGTTCGGCCTCCGCCTTTCTCAAACCGGCCATGAGCCGTCCAAACCTCACAATCATTACACACGCGCAGGTCAGCAGGGTCATCTTTCGCGGCAAAGTCGCGAGCGGTGTAGAATGGGCCAAGGACGGGCAAGTCCATGGAGCAGTCGCTGACGGCGAGGTCATCCTGTCTGCGGGTGCGCTGCAATCGCCGCAAATCCTGCAGCTCTCCGGCATAGGGCCGGCGGACCTGCTGCGCTCCCTCGACATCCCCGTGGTGACAGATTCTCCCGAGGTGGGGCGTAACCTGCAGGACCACTACCAGGCGCGCCTGATCGTCCGGCTCAAGCAGCCGATCTCGCTCAACGACCAGGTCCGTAGTCCCGTCCAGCTTGCAAAGATGGGCCTGCAATGGATGCTTGCAGGGTCGGGGCCCCTCACCGTCGGCGCCGGCCAGGTCGGCGGCGCGGCCTGCACCGAATATGCCGTCGGCGGACGGCCGGACGTGCAGTTCAACGTGATGCCGCTGTCCGTCGACAAGCCGGGTACCCCCCTGCATAGCTATTCCGGCTTCACCGCTTCGGTCTGGCAGTGCCACGGCAAATCGCGCGGCCAGCTCACGATTCGCTCGACCGATCCGTTTGAACAGCCGCGCATCGAACCGAACTATTTTGCGGAAGAGATCGACCGCAAGACCATCGTCGCCGGATTGAAGATCCTTCGCGAGATCTATCGCCAGAAGTCCTTCAAAGATCTCTGGGATGCCGAGATGGTGCCGGGCGATGCTGCGCGTGACGATCCGGGCTTGTGGAGATTCGCGCGCGACACCGGCGGTACGGTGTTTCACTGTGTCGGCACCTGCCGCATGGGCAGCGACGAAGGATCGGTGCTCGATCCGCAGTTGCGCGTGCGCGGCGTTGAGAAACTGCGGGTGATCGACGCCTCGGTCATGCCGCAGATCACGTCGGCCAACACCAATGCGACGAGCCTTATGATCGGGGAACGAGGCGCAGCCCTTGTGACGGCGTAGAGCCAGCCGGAGAGCGTGCAATGGATCTCATTTCCGACAGTCACGTCCCGAAATATGCACAGATTGCCGACATCTTCCGACAGCGCATCGCGCGCGGCATTTGGCCCAAGGGCCTGCGCCTGCCCGCCAACGAAGATCTCGCCGCCGAATTCGGCGTCTCCCGAGTCACCATCCGTCAGGCCGTCGATCTCCTGGCGCGCGACGGGGTCATCGAGGCCCAGCAGGGCCGCGGCACCTTCGTGACCGGCACGCTGAAGCAGGACCGCTGGCTCAGGGTGGAAACCACGCTCGCCGACCTTGCCGAGGTCTACCGCGACACCTCGCCGGAAATCATCAACATCTCCGAAAGCCGCACCGACGCGCCGCTCTTTCCCGAGGACGGCAAGCCCGCGGCCGAATACGTCTTCATGCGCCGGGTGCATTCGCGCAACAAGCGGCCCTATTGCGTGATCTCGATCTATCTCGATGAAAAGGTATTTCGCAAAGCGCCACGGCGTTTCCGCAACGAGACCGTGATCCCGATCCTGCACGGCCTTCGCGATCCAGCGATCGCCACCGCGCGTCAGACCCTGACCATCGGCATCGCCGATCTCGAAGTGGCGAAGCTGCTGCAGGTCCAGTTGAACTCTCCGGTCGCCGAAGTCCGGCGGGTGTTCACCGCCGCCGACCACACGGTGATCTATCTCGGCGAAGTCACCTATCGCGGTGACTTCGTCCGGATCGACATGGATTTGCGGCCGTAAAGCAGCTCACGCCGCGCTTTTCGTTGGAACGCCGCCGCAGCGAACGCCTGCCTATTCCCTAAGTGGCTACGCGAAGAACTGCACGAGCCCCAGGCTGAGGGCGAGCAGCAGGAGCAGCGACAACGTTACGGCGGCCGTCACCCTGCCGCCGACGGTGGAGAGCACGCGAACATCGACGCCGAGGCCCAGCGCCGCCATCGAGAGAACAGTCAAAATGGCTGCCGTTTTCGTCACCGGCGCAATCGCGACGTCAGGCACGAGCTGCAATGACCGTAGCGCGGCGAGCAGCAGAAAGCCGATAATGAACCAGGGCACCAGCTTGAACGGGCTGAGAGGCGGTCCTTGCTTCGCATCCGCATTGAGCTTGCGGCGGCGCGCCGCCACCAGCGACAGGCCGACCACGATCGGCCCGAGCATCAGCACGCGCACCAGTTTCACCAGGGTGCCGATTTGCGTGCTCACGATGCCAGCCGGCACGGTCGCCGCCAGCACCTGCGGCACGGCATAGACGGTGAGCCCGGCAAGGATGCCGTATTGCGTCGCCGTCAAGTTCAACAGCGGAATCAGCAGCGGCAGGCCGAGCACCATCAGTACGCCGAGAATGGCGGTGAAGGAGATCGACGACGCGATATCGTCGCCATCAGCGCCGATCACGGGCGCAACGGCCGCGATCGCCGAATTACCGCAAATCGAATTGCCGCAGGCAATCAGGATGGAGAGCTTCACCGGCAACCTGAGCATGCGGCTGAGCCCGTAGCTGATCCCCAGCATGATGGCGACCGTCGCGACAATCGCCGCGAGCAGGAGAAAGCCCGACGCCACGACCGCGGCAAAGCTGATGGACGCGCCGAGCAGCATGACCGCGACTTCGAGAAGTTGCTTGGCGCTGAAGGCGATGCCGGAGACCCAGCGTGCGGACGGCTGCCAGGCCGTGCGGATCACCATGCCCAGCAGGATGGCGACGACGAGCGCTTCGACATAGGGATGCTCGAAAAGGCGCTCTTCAACATGCTGGACGCCGATCGCAACGAGCGTGATCAGGCCGCACAAAGCGATTCCGGGGATTAGAGAGACGACACGGCGGAACACGCCCGGGGTTTGCCCCTCACCGTCCGATCCGCCTAGCTGCTGCAACGCCAAATCTCTCTTTTGGAGAAGATTTTATACGGCGATCTGCCCGCAAAGCTAATATTTTTTCAGAAGCGTGGCATTCGGCGCATGCAGTCAGGCAAATAGGGCCAGGCGGTCAGCCATTGACGATAGTGAGCAAGCCCTGCACCCAGGCGACCGCCCGGTCGAAGCTGAAGGTGCCGGGCTCGAAATATACCGCCCGCGCCAACACGATTGCCGCGACGAGTCCCCAGAACAGACCGGTTCCAGCCGATTTCAGCCATTTCGCGCCCCGATCCGGCGCGAGCGACGGCTCGGCCGCGGGGACCGGCTCTCCGAAGGGATCAAATGCGGGCTGGCTCATCGGACTTCCGTTTCAGTGCGACTAATGTCGCGACATTCCACGCCAAAGCAAGGGAAGCGAAATGCCTTTTGCAGGAGGGGCTTGGAAGCGCCTTCCGTGCCGATCTGCCCAAATAGAGGTTTCTTCTCCGCGGTGATGCCCCGCTCGCGCCGCCTATCCGATGTCGAAGGCGTCGGCCGAAAGGTGCTTCAGGTTGGCGTGCCAATGCTGCGCGATCTCAAGCCGCGTCGGCACCCAGACGTGCTCGTGTTTTGCGATGTAATCCAGGAAGCTCATCAGGGCGCCGGCACGGCCGGGCCTGCCGACCAGGCGGCAGTGCAGCCCCACCGACATCATCCTCGGCGCGGTCCTCCCTTCGGCATAGAGCACATCGAAACTGTCCTTCAGGTAGTTGAAGAACTCCTCGCCGCCGCCAAACCCCTGCGGGTTGACGAAGCGCATGTCATTGGCATCGAGCGTGTACGGGATCACCAGATGGGGTTCCCGCCCGCGCGATCTGATCCAATAAGGCAGATCGTCTGCATAGGAATCGCAGAGATACAGCAGCCCGCCCGCCTCCATCAAAAGCCTGAGCGTGTTGATCGAGGAGCGTCCGGTGTACCAGCCGAGCGGCCGCTTGCCCGTCGCCTCGGTGTGGACCCGGATCGCCTCGGCAATTTCCCGTCGCTCCTCCTCTTCCGTCATGTCCTTGTGTTCGACCCAACGCAGGCTGTGGCTCGCGATATCCCAGTTAGCCTCCTTCATGGCGGCGACAGCTTCGGGATTGCGCTTCAGCGCCATTGCGACGCCGAACACGGTCGGGCGCAGGTCTCGGTCGGCGAAGATCCGCCACAGCCGCCAGAAGCCGGCGCGCGAGCCATACTCGAACATGGATTCGATATTGGCGTGGCGCTTGCCCGGCCATGGTGTTGCGCCCAGCACGTCGGAGAGGAAGGCCTCGGACGCGCTGTCGCCGTGCAGGATGTTGTTCTCGCCGCCCTCCTCGAAATTCACCACGAACTGCACGGCGACGCGCGCCTCGCCGGGCCAGCGCGGATGGGGCGGGTTGCGGCCATAGCCGCGTAGGTCACGGGGATAGGCTTCGGTCACCAGGACTTCCTAAACGACACGGGCGAAATCATGAGAGAGCAGCAGAGATCACATCATCCATTGCGCACATCGGCACAGCAAGGACCAATCCGGCCCTCGTGCCCGGCGCCAGGCGCGATTGACATCGGCGCGGATGGCCGGTTCTGTGGCCGAAAGGACCAAACCGGAAGACCGCCATGCCGACGCCCGAGAAAACACCGGACAAGGCGCGCCGCCTGATGCATCGCCGCGTCATCAACTGCGACGGCTATCTGCGTGACGACGGACTCTGGGAGGTCGAGGCGCAGCTGGTCGACACCAAGCCATTCCTGCAGCGCGACCAGTTCCGCGGCGAACTGCCGCCCGGCACACCCGTGCACGACATCCGCCTGCGGCTGGCAGTCGACGACAGGCTCGTCATTCGCGAGGCCGAGACCAACATGGCCGCCATTCCCTTCCCGACCTGCTTTGAGGTGAACGGCATCCTGCAGCGGCTGGTCGGCGAGCAGGTCGGCCGCGGCTGGCGCGAAACCGTCCGCCGCAAGATTGGAAAGCTCGAGACCTGCACGCATCTCGCCGAACTGCTGGGCCCGGCGGTGACCACGCTGTTCCAGACCATGTCCTACGGCAAGCAGCCCGACGGCGGCGATTCCATGGACGGCCATCGCGACACCACTGAGCCGCCGTTCTTCATCAATGGCTGCCATTCCTGGCGCTCCGACGGCCCGATCGTCGCAAGGATCTTTCCGCAGTTTGCGAAGCGGCCGCGAAGCTCGAACGAACCCTGACTTCAAGTGCTTTTGCGGCCTCCTCGGGTTCGCTGGCGCTCACAGGTGGCATTCTCTACCGAGGGATAGCGGGGACCCGCGGGAGTAACGCCTCGCAAGAGCACGGCCCTCCTCTCCTGACAGGGTACCTGGGCTCGCTTTCCGGCTTCTCGTTTGATCGGGAAGTGCTAAGATTAATGCTGGCGAGGGAGGTGTTGCGTGAGAACCATCACCGCATCGGCAGCCAAAAAGCTTGGTGGCTTCCTCACCAAGGATTTTCGCCGGGTTTTCGGCCCCAACCACGACTCGATGGGCGAGCGCATGGGTGCGCTGGCGCGATCTACCATCGAATGCCTCGCCCGCAGCGATGCGCTCTATCACAATTACGAACACACCTTTCAGGTCACGCTGGTCGGCCGCGACATTCTGCAAGGCATGTCGCTGGCGCACCGCATCGAGCCTGACGATTATGCCCATCTGATCGTGGCGTGCCTGCTGCACGACATCGGCTATATGCGCGGAGTTCTCAGCGGAGACACTGCCGACGAATTCGTCATCGACGAGCAAGGCAAGGCCATCGCGCTCCCGCGCGGCTCGTCGGATGCGGCGCTGACGCCCTACCATGTCGATCGCTCGAAGATCTTTGCCCGCGAACGGCTCGCCAAGTCTCCGCTGGACGTGAAGCGCGTGACGGACGCTATTGAATGCACCCGCTTTCCACCCTTGCCGATGAAGGATGAAGCCGAGCTGGCGCAAGAGCCGCGGCTGGTGCAGGCGGCCGACTTGATCGGCCAGCTCGGCGACCCCCTCTACTCCCGCAAGGCGAACGCGCTGTACTGGGAATTCGAGGAAATCGGCATGAACCGCCAGTTCGGCTATTCCTCGCCTGCCGATCTGATCGACCGCTATCCGAGCTTCTACTGGAACACGGTGTCAGAGCATCTGGGCGGGGCGATCAAGTATCTCAACATGACCGTGTCCGGCCGGCAGTGGATTGCGAACCTGCATCATCACGTGCTCTGCGCCGAAAACGACGATCCCCTGATGGGGCCGCAGCGGTAGAACCACCTTGATCACTTTCTCCGTCATGGCCGGGCTTGTCCCACGGCTGTCCGGTTTAGTTTTGGGTGGACAAGGCGCATGGCGTGGATTCTTCTGCGGTCTTGAGCATCGCCAAATGTTCGAGACACGCAAGGAAGGTCCCGCCATGCGCCACCACAATACAGTATTTCATGGTCTGCTGAAGCTGGTGCCTTGGCATGTACTGGACCGGCTTGTGGACAGGTATCAAGCCGACCGGCGAGTGCGGCGGCTGAGCACGCGGAACCAGTTCGTCGCGATGCTGTACGCACAGCTGTCTGACGCACAGAGCCTGCGCGCGATTGAAGCTTCTTTCGAGAGCCATACGAGGCAGCTCTATCATCTCGGGGCAAGGGAGCTTTCGCGTTCGACCTTGGCGGACGCCAACGCCAAACGTTCCTGCGCCGTCTTTACGGGGCTGCTCTGCGAGCTGATGGGCCGCTGCGAGCGGGCGCTCGGCAGCAAGGTGGCCGAGGCGGTCTATCTGGTGGATTCCACCGGGTTTCGGCTCAGCTCCCTGAGCGCCGATTGGGCACGTTTTTCCACCGGCGTGCATGGCGCCAAGCTGCACGTCGTCTACAACCCGGATAGTGCACGACCGAGCTTCGCCGAACTGACCCCGGCCAATGTCAACGACATCACCATCGCCAAGACCATGCCGATCCGGCCCGGCGCCACCTACGTCTTCGATCTTGGCTATTACGATTACGGCTGGTGGGCTGAGCTCAATGCCGCGGGCTGTCGTCTCGTGACCCGCCTGAAGGTCAACACGCCGCTGCGGATCACGGCCGAGAACGCGGTGATCAAAGGCTCTTGCGTGCTTTCCGACCGCATTGGCCTGTTGCCTGCACGGCAGGCAAAGTCCCGCAAGAACCCGTTCCAGGACCCGCTACGCGAGATCAGGGTGCGCACCGAAACCGGCAAAATCCTGCGCATCGTCACCAACGACCTCGATGCGCCGGCTGACGAGATCGCCGACCTCTACAAGCGCCGCTGGCAGATCGAGCTCTTCTTCCGATGGATCAAGCACACCCTGAAAATCCGCCACTTCTTCGGCGCCTCGGAGAATGCCGTACGCCTTCAGATCGCCGTTGCCCTGATCGCCTTTCTGCTCCTGCGCCTGGCCCATAGCCTGCAAAACAGTGTCGACAGCCTTCTGATCTTCACTCGGCTCGTGGCTCAAAACCTCATGCAACGAAGGCGCATCGATCGTCTCCTCGATCCGCCTCCGCCAATACTCAAAGACTTGTTGCAGTTGAGGTTCTCGCTATGACAAACCTTAACCGGACAGCCGTGGGTCAAGCCCGGCCATGACGAGTGGTGGAAGCGTGCGTACCCACAAAAAGAAAGGGCGTGGCGACATCGTCATCACGCCCAGTGAATGCCTGCGCTCGGGAGGAATCTAGCGCTCGGCAAAAGCCTTTTCGACCACGAAC
>JAEZEU010000374.1 GCA_023432885.1 Pseudomonadota bacterium
GGCAGCGGCGCCGTGGATTACCCGGCGTTCTATTCCTATGCCTATCCGGAACCGCAGGGCTTTCGGACCGCCACGGTGAAGCCGGCCGCTGCATTCTTCAGCGGCGACCTAGGTGAATTTGTTCTGCCCTATGATTCCGTGCGCACGGCCGGCAATCCCGACGGCACGCTGCTCGAGTTTCTGCAGAGCACTTATGAGGCTGCGGCGGTGGCGGCGAAATGGGATCGCGACGCGCTCGAATGTGCGCCGGGAGCGCCGGGTGTGGTGCGGGAGATCTAATAGCGCCTTCGCGCGCTACACCCACGCCCGCCCTGACGCACTGGCTCCGCAACTTTTGCGAAGGTGAGGCGTTCTGATTGCTTCAGCAATGAAGGACAGCACAAGATGGCCAGTGCAGCAGAAATCAGGGAACATATGGACGTCATCTCGTCGGATCGAAAGACCGTTGGCAAGGTCGATCATATGGAGGGAAGCGACAAGATCAAGCTGACCAAGCAGAGCTCTCCGGATGGACAGCACCATCACTTCATTCCGCTGGCGTGGGTCGATCATGTCGACCAACACGTTCACCTGAACAAGTCAGGCGCGGACGTCACCGCACACTGGCAGCACGGCAGCGAGTAGGACAACAGCGAGTAGCACCAGCTCGCCTCGAGAAGTCCCGCCGACATGCTCACGGCGAGCGGGCCTGATGCCCGGCGTCAAGCTGCTGCAGTGCCAACCCGCGAGGTTCAGACGGTGCGCTTCTGCCCTGACATGTCCGGCTCGCCATCATCGACAGGCTGCAGCGGCGGCGAGGCCAATTCGGCGCTCGCGCGCAGCAGCTCGGCAAGCTCCCGCGCCGGCACCGGCCTGCTGACGATAAAGCCCTGCATCTCGTCACAACCGTGGTCGCGGAGGAAGTCCTGCTGCTCGACCGTTTCCACGCCCTCGGCCACGACCGTCATGCCGAGCGCCTTGCCCATGCTGATGATGGCCTGTGCGATCGCCTGATCCTCGGGATCATCGGCGAGATCGCGAACGAAGGAGCGGTCGATCTTGATCGTGTCGATCGGGAACTGCTTCATCAGCGACATCGAGGAATGACCGGTGCCGAAATCGTCGATCGCGATGCGGATGCCGCGGCTCTGGATCGCGTCGAGCACGCGAACGGCGCGTGAAACGTTGCGCATCACCATGCTCTCGGTGACCTCGAGCTGCAGCAGCACGGCCGACATGCCGCTGGCAGCCAGCGCCTCGTCGATGTCCTGCAGCAGATGCGGGTCGGCGAACTGACGCGGCGACAAGTTCACGGCCATTGACACCGGACGGAGGCCGCGGCGCTGCCAGGCCATGTTCTGCGCGCAGGCTTCCTTCAGCACCCAGCGTCCGATCGGCACGATCAGCCCGATTTCCTCCGCCAGCGGAATGAACTGCATTGGCGACACGATGCCCAGATCAGGATGTTCCCAGCGCAGCAGCGCTTCCACGCCGGTGATCTGCCCGGTCAACATGTCGACTTTCGGCTGGTAGCACAGCGAGAACTGGCCGCGCTCCAGTGCGCGCCGCAGCGCCGTTTCCAGCGTCAGGCGTTCGATCGACTGCACCTTGATGTCGCGACTGAAGAAACGGAAGCCGTTCTTGCCGTCCTCCTTGGCGAGATACATCGCCATATCGGCATTCTTGGTTAGCGTTTGCGCGTCGATGCCGTCGGTCGGATAGACCGCGATGCCGATCGAGGCCGTGGTGTGGCACTCATGGCCGCCCAGCTGCACCGGCTGGCTCAGGGCTGAAAGAAGCTCGCTGGCGACCTGCTCGATAGTGTTCCGCTCCCTCGTCTCATCAAGGACGACGACGAATTCGTCGCCGCCAAGCCGCGCCACCACGTCGCTGGCTCGAAGCGTGCCGCGGAGACGATGGGCGACTTCCACCAGCAGCATGTCGCCGGCCTCATGGCCGAGCGAATCATTGATCACCTTGAAGCGGTCGAGGTCGATGAACAGCAGCGAAAATCTTCGTGCATGGCGTTGCGCAGACTCAATGGTGTGGCGCAGCAGGCCGTTGAACATCTCACGGTTGGGCAGGCCGGTCAGGCTGTCATGCGAGGCGAGATATTCGATGCGCTCGTCCGCCTTCCTTTTCTCGTCGGCACGATCGAAATTCTTCAGCGCGAACGACACATTGCTGGTCATGCGTTCCAGCATTTCGACGAATTCCGGGGTGAAGGTATCTATCTCCGATGAAACGAAAAACATCACCCCGATGACGCGACCGCCGACGACCAGCGGAAATGACGCGCCAGATTTTGCGCCATCCTGGCGCGCGCGGTCATGAAAGGCCATGGTCCCTTCGTTCGCCAGATAGTCGTTCGCGATACAGGGCTGGCCGGAGCGGAACGCCGTCCCCGACAGCCCCTGTCCCTCCGGAAGGGCTGGATTGATCGATATCTGCGCCGAGCGTGCGCTATCGGCCGTAGGGCCGGCGGCGGCTACGATGTCCATGAAGTCGCTGTCCGGCCGCGCCAGCGCGATGTTGGTAGAGGTGAACCTGCCGCCCTGGGCGGCGGCGTCGCACACCAGTTCAAACAACTGCTGGCGCGACCTGGCGCGCACGATAGCCTCGTTGGTTGCGCTCAGCGCCGCGAGCATTCGGGCCAAACGCTCCTTTTGCTTTTCACTGCGCGCCTTTTCGTCGGCCCGATCGAAGTTGCCGAACGCAAAGGCGACGTTATCGGCGAGCCGCTGCAGCAATTCGGTAAATTCGGCCGTGAACGTGTCCGGCTCGGAGGAGACGAACAGCATGACACCGACAGGCTGCTGCTCGATCAACAGCGGAAATGCCGCGCCGGATCGCGCGCCGTCGCTCTGGATCGCCTGCCGGAACACAGTGCTGGGGCCGTCGGCGAGAAAATCGTTGACGACGCTGGCCTTGCGCGCTCGAAACGCGGTGCCGCATACACCGCGTCCTTCCGCATGCGCCTCGCTGGTTGAGACCTTCAGCCGCCGCGCGTTATGGGCTGTCGGGCCGGCCGATGCCGCGACCGTGAAATGATCGTTGCCCGCCTGCGCCAGCAGGATGCTTGCCGAGTTGAATCGTCCCCCCTTGGCCGCCGCCTCGCAGACGAGTTCGTAAAGCTCGGCGCGGGACTTTGCGCGCATGATGGCTTCATTGGTGGCGCTGAGCGCCGCGTACATGCGCGTGAGCCTCTGCTTCTGCTCGTCCGATCGCGCCTTCTCGGCGGCGCGCTCGAAATTGTCGAGTCCGAAGGAGACGTTCTCGGCGATCCGCGAAAATAGTGCGATGATCTCCTCGTCCGCGGCCCACGCCCGGCCGACGAAGAACATCAGCACGCCAATACTCCTTCCACCCTTGATCATGGGAACGGCGATGCAAGCCATGGCGCCGGCCTCGCGCCGCGCCTCCGCCCAGGCGCCGCTGTTGGCCGCGATGTCGAGATTGACTGCGGATTTCTGCGTCCGGAATGCCTCGCCGGCGATGCCGCGGCCGTATGCATTTTCCGGATCGATCGAGAACTTTGTTCGGGTGATGAGGTCGATGGATTTGCCGGTCCAGGCTACCGGTTTCAGCCAGGTCGAGCCCTCCTCGGCCAGCAAGGCTACGGTGGCGAACGACTTGCCGCTATGCACGGCTGCATCACAGACGCGCTGATAGAGCTCGAGTTCGGTCTTGGCGCGGAGGATTGCTTCGTTCGTCGCGCTGATCGCGCCGAACATCAGCGTCAGGCGGCGCATTGCCCGCTCGCTCTCCAAGCGCGAGGCTTCATGATCGAAATTGTCGAGCGCGAACGAGATATTCTTCGACATCCGCTCCAGCAAGGAGACGATCTCCTCATTGAGTGAGCCCGCCTCTCGCTTGGTAACCAGGAACACTCCGACGCACTTGCCGTTGCAGGTGAGCGGCATCGCCGCCGCCGCGCCGACGCGACCTTCGCTCGCACTCTGGCGCCAGGCCAGCGAGCGCACGTCATTCAGAAAGTCATTGCTGATGCATACTTTGCCGTCACGGAAGGCCTGACCGCTCACGCCGGCGCCTTCCGGCGTACTGGCGTCGACCGAAATCTCGATGCTGCGCAGCCGGACGGCGTCCTCGCCGATGCCGGCAACGAAGCGCAGCAGATTGGTGCCGGGCACGTGCAGGAAGATGGTCGCGGCAAGGAAGTCTCCACCCGAGAAAGCTGCCTCGCAGACTTTCGCGTAGAGTTCTTGTGGCGATTTCGCGTACAGGATCGCCTCGTTCGTGGCGTTCAACGCCGCAAGCGTACGCGCGGTATTCGACTCCAACACCGGACTTCCTCGGCCAGCACCAGCGGGGAATTAATGCGTGCGAGATGCCTAAACGCAGGTTAGGACGATTCCTAAGTTGCGGATCAGAGTAAATGCCAGCCGAACGCGGCCGGTCGGAAACCAATTGCTTACCTTGTTCTAGCCGGGTCCCGGCGGCGCCGGAGCGGCGTCGCGGCAGCGGACCAGCGTTGCATTGCCTGCATTGCGCCCAAGAATCTGCCCGGAGGCAATTGCTAAGACCACAGTGCTTTGAGACCATGCGCGTCCGCTAACGAGCAAGACCGCAACCAACGCGGGCGGCGCCAGAGGAAACCCCCGATGCCAATCATCCAGGCCGATCGTCTCACGCGCATCGGCGCAGCGCTGCTCAGGGCTGCTGGCGCCTCCGACGAGGAGGCCAATGCGGTCGCGGCCGGCTGCGTCAACGCCAATCTCGCCGGCCATGACTCGCACGGCATGATCGCGATCCCGACCTATATCGACCGAATCAAGGCAGGGCACATCGTACCCGGCGCGAAATGGACCATCGTGCAGGAATCGCCGACCACGACCGTGATCGACGGCCATTGGGGCTTTGGCTTTCATGTCAATACCAAGGCCATGGAGCTGACCATCGCCAAGGCGAAGACGGCCAACGTCGCCGCCTGCACCGTGTTTCGGCAAAGCCATGTCGGCCGGCTCGCCGCTTATCCCCTGATGGCGACACGCGAGGGCATGATCGCCCTTGCTACTGCCGATTCCGGACGCTCGCCCAAGCATGTTGCACCGTTCGGCGGACGGGAGGCACGCCTCGGCACCAATCCGATTTCTATCGCCGTGCCGTCCGATCTCGAAGCGCCGTTCTATCTCGACATGGCGACCTCGGCGGTCGCCGCCGGCAAGATCCAGCTCGCGGTTGCCCGCGGAGAGCAAATTCCGACCGGCTGGATCATCGATGCCGAGGGACGCCCCACCACAGACCCCACGCAATATCGCAACGGCGGCGCGCTACTGCCGCTCGGCGGCACCGAAGGCTACAAAGGCAGCGGGCTCGCCGCGATGGTCGAAGTGCTGTGCGGATTGCTGACGGGCCTGGGCTTCGGCGTCGAGCCAAGCGGCCGGCATAATGACGGCGTGTTCATGGCGGTGTTCAACGTTGCCGCCTTCCGCCCGCTCAAGGACTTCAAGAAGGAAGTCGCCGATTTCGCGCGGTACCTGAAATCGACGCCGCCATCGGAGGGATCGAAAGGCGTGTTCTATCCCGGCGAGGTCGAACATCTGCGCGAGCTCGAGCGCCGGCGCAACGGCATCGAGATCGAGGACGCAACCTGGGAGAAGCTGCGCGCGCTCGCGGGCGAGTACAAGATCGCCGGCGAACTGGGACTTGCGTGAGAGGAGAGGCGCATGACACGGCAAATGGCGCTGGTTGGTTTCCTGCAGGCGCAAAACTGCACCAACCTGCCGAGCTCATGGCGGCATCCGCAATCGCGAGACGATTCAATGTCGGCGGACTATTACCAGGAGATTGGCCGCATCCTCGAAGCCGGCAAATTCCACATGGCCTTTTTCGACGACCGACT